>PKWT01000278.1:2324-9691 GCA_003132125.1 Micrococcales bacterium
TCGCTGGACGACATCAAGGCCAAGCACGCCAAGCTGTCCGAGGAGTCCCAGAAGATGGGCACCGCGATGTATGCCGCAGCCTCAGCAGCCGAGAGCGCCGCAGGATCCGAGTCCCACGACGATCACTCGTCGACCGATTCGCCGAAGCCCGACGACGAGGACGTCGTCGACGCCGAGGTCATCGACGAGACCGAGGAAGACAAGAAGTGACCGAGGCCAAGCCGGCCGACCCGGAGCGCGGAGACTCGGAGCCTGTGACTTCGCAGGAGTTCGAGCCCACGGGCCCCAAGGTCACCGACAAGCGGCGTCTGGATCCGAAGACCGGCGCGGTGCGCGGTAAGGCACATGCTGCGCCCGACGTGTCAGCTGCGCCGGACCTGCCGGGCGCTGTCTCGTCGGTCGAAGGCGATGAGATCCATCCGGACACGACGTTGGCGGCAGACCTGACCCGCGACCTGCAGAGGTTGCAGGCCGAGTACGTCAACTACAAGAAGCGCGTCGACCGTGACCGCGAGCTGCACCATCACGTCGCGGTGAGCAGCGTGGTCGAGGCGCTGCTGCCGGTGCTGGATGACGTCCATCTGGCGCGGCAGCACGGCGACCTCGAGGGCGGACCGTTCGCGGCCATCGCCGACAAGCTCGAGGCCACCCTGGCCAAGTTCGGCGTGGAGCGTTTCGGCCAGCCCGGCGACGCGTTCGACCCGACGGTCCACGAGGCGCTCATGCACATCGAGGCTGAGCTGGCCGAGGGCACGGAGGTGACTACGGTGGTGCAGGTGCTGCAGCCTGGATACAAGATGGGTGAGCGGCTCGTCCGCGCGGCACGCGTCGCCGTGGCCGACCCCCAGTAAAACTGCCCACCACCACCAAAACCTCGACCGGACACCGCAGATCGCGCGAATTCGGGCCGGAAACGGCCCGAAAGGCACGATCGGCGGTGTCCGGATGAGAATGTGTGAGAAGGAATGGAGACGTCGATGGCCAGCCAGGACTGGTTCGAGAAGGACTTCTACGCGATTCTCGGCGTCCCTGCTGACGCCGACGAAGCCGCGATCAAGAAGGCTTACCGCAAGCTCGCTCGCAAGCTGCACCCCGACCAGAAGCCGGGGGACAAGGCAGCCGAGAAGCGGTTCAAGGAGATCGGCGAGGCCTATGCCGTCCTGTCCAGTCCCGAGGAGCGCAAGCAGTACGACGCGATCCGCTCGATGAGCCATGGTGGCGCCCGCTTCACCTCGGGTGGTCCCGGCGGTTCCGGCGCGGGCTTCGAGGACGTCTTCAGCAACCTGTTCGGTGGNNATCGAGGACCTGCTCGGGGGCATGTTCGGCCAACAGGGCGAGTATGGCGGCCGACCGGGACAGCAGGGCTACGGACGCTTTGGCGCCGCTGCGGGACCGCGACGAGGCGCAGATGTCAATGCTCAGACGACGCTGTCTTTTCGCGACGCGGTTGAGGGAGCGACGGTGACGTTGAGCAGTGCCAACGGTTCCCGCGTCACCGCCCGCATCCCGGTCGGCGTCAAGGACGGTCAGAAGATACGGCTGCGCGGCAAGGGCAACCCAGGCGATCAGGGCGCCCCTGCGGGCGATCTCATGCTGACGGTGCACGTCAAGCCGCACGCCGTCTTTGGCCGCGATGGTGAGAATCTGTCGGTCGATCTGCCTGTCACGTTCGCCGAAGCCGCCTTGGGGGCAACGGTTTCCGTGCCGACGCTGTCCGGCGAACCGGTCAAGGTCCGGATCGCCGCTGGAACCCCGAACGGTCGGGTGCTGCGCGTCAAGGGTCGCGGCATCGCGGCCAAGAGCCACACCGGCGACCTGCTGGCCAAAGTGAGTGTTGCGGTGCCGCACAGGCTGTCCGACAAGGCACGAGCGGCCGTCGAGGTGCTTCGCGACGAAGAAGCCGATGCGGATCCGCGTGCNNTGAGCAGGACTGGGACGTGAAGGCGTCGCGAGGTTCCGGCGGGTTCTCACCCGATGACGAGACCCCGGTCTTCGTCATCTCGGTGGCAGCGCAGCTGGCCGGCATGCATGCGCAGACCTTGCGGCAGTACGACCGACTGGGCCTGGTCTCGCCGTCCCGGACCCGCGGTGGGGGTCGTCGCTATTCGGCGCGCGATGTCACCAGGCTGCGAGAGGTTCAGCGCCTCTCCCAGGATGAGGGTGTCAGCCTGGCCGGCATCCAGCGCATCCTCGACCTTGAGAACCAGGTGCAGGCGCTTCGGGGACGGGTCACTGAGCTGCACGCTGAGCTCGAGACCATGAAGGCGGTGATTGGTTCAGGGTCAAGAGTCTTTGCGGCCGGCCGGGCCGGCGAGATCATCGCGGTGCGTGCAGGTCGGCGGCCCGCCCGCAGTGTGAGCTCGTCGCAGTCCCTGGTCGTCTGGCGCCCTCGCGGCTGACGTCGGCAAGCCATAGTGAGCAACCGGACATGGGGTTTGCGTTAGTCGAGGACTGTCGGTGCCGATAACCTGCGGAGCGTCAGGTCGTCGACCGGGGAGGTGACGTGGGTGGACGAGTACCTGCTTCAGTTCTTCTCGGAACATCGGACCTCATGGGGCACCGGCTTGGCGCGGACCATGATGGACGTGGGCACCAGCACTGCCGCGCTGGCGGTTGGCTCCGTGCTGGCCGTGACGCTTGTGGTGGTGCGTCGCGCCTATCGTCCAGCTGCCGCTGTGACCATTGCACTACTCATCTCCACGATCGCGGCGGCGGTTCTCAAAGAGGTCTTCGACCGCGCCCGCCCACCGGCAGAGCTTGCGCTCGTCCACCTCAGCGGCGCGGCGATGCCTTCGACGCACGCGACCCGGACTGCGGCCGTCGCGGCTGCAGTTCTGGTGGCTGTGACGTGGTCTTCCCCTCGGAATCGGCTGTACGGGTGCTCTGTTCTCGCCGGCGGGACTGCGGTCGTCGGGGTGTGCCTGGTGTACCTCGGAGTTCACTGGGCCACCGACGTCTTGGCCGGGTGGGCCTTGGGCGCCGCGTTCGGGGTTGGGGCGGGGCTGTTGTGTCGGTCCGGCCCCTGGATCGTGCCCTCCCCGGGCGCCCTTGACGGCCCGTGACGAATGCGATCCGTTCGCGACGCGGTCATCCGAGCGCGTCGATGAACGCCTCGTGGGTCGCCGGGCTGAACAGCACGAAACGCACCAGATCCAGGTCCTCCAGGTGAGGTGACGCGCGGACGGTGGTGACCGCGATACGGGCAACCTCTGCCGCGTCCCAGCCAAAGACTCCGGCGCTGACCGCAGGGAACGCGATCGACCGGGCGCCGACCCGGACCGCCTCACGGAGCGAGGCCTCGAAACAGGAGGCGAGCAGGGCAGGATCGGTCTGCCCCGCGTGACGATTCGGACCGACGGTGTGGATGACCCAGCGCGCCGGCAGATCCCCGGCCCTGGTTGCCACAGCCTCTCCGACGGGAAGGCCGTGCGGGTACGTCGTACGACGCAGCTCGCGACACTCGGCCAACAGACGCGGGCCGGCGGCTCGGTGGATGGCACCGTCGACTCCTCCGCCGCCGAGCAGGGAACTGTTGGCAGCATTCACGATCGCGTCAACCAGCTCGGTGGTGATGTCGCCCTCGACGGCCTCCAGGGACGCCCCGTGATGATCCATATTCAGGACCGTAGCGCCTTCGGCCGACCACCTGCCAGATCACCGTCAACCTGCCAAGATCAGAGGCATGAACCTGACCACCAAGGCTCAAGAGGCACTCTCCGCAGCCGTCCGTGACGCTGTGGCGTCTGGTCACCCCCATGTCGAGCCGGCACACATCCTCCTCGCCCTGACCCGTCAGACCGAGACGACCACGGGCCCGCTGCTTGAAGCCGCCGGTTCATCGGCCGCGACCGCAGCTCAGGCGGCGACCGCCAGACTGGCCCACACGCCCAAGGTGAGTGGCACCTCGGTCAGCGCCCCGGGGCTGTCCCGAGCGGGCCTGGCCGTGCTCGACCAGGCACAGCAGGTCATGACCTCCATGGGCGACAGCTATGTGTCGACCGACCACCTCCTGCTCGCGCTTGCGCGCACCGGCGACTTTGGCCTCGACCCTGAGGCCATCGCCGGTGAGATCCCGGCGCTGCGTGGCGGTGCCAAGGTCACCACCGAGGATCCAGAGGCGACGTATGACGCCCTGGCCAAGTACGGCCTGGACCTGACCGAAGCCGCCCGCGAAAGCAGGCTCGACCCGGTCATCGGGCGCGACGCCGAGATCCGTCGCGTCGTGCAGGTGCTGTCGCGCCGTACCAAGAACAACCCCGTCCTGATCGGTGACCCGGGCGTCGGCAAGACGGCCGTGGTCGAGGGTCTCGCGCAGCGGATCGCGGACAACGACGTGCCGGAGTCCTTGAAGGGCAAGCGTCTGATCAGCCTCGACCTTGCCGCGATGGTGGCCGGCGCGAAGTACCGAGGTGAGTTCGAGGAGCGTCTCAAGGCGGTGTTGGACGAGATCCGCTCGGCGGGTGGCCAGGTCATCACCTTCATCGACGAGCTGCACACGGTCGTGGGTGCCGGTGCGGCCGAAGGGTCGATGGATGCGGCCAACATGCTCAAGCCGCTGCTGGCCCGCGGTGAGCTGCGGATGGTCGGCGCGACGACGCTGGACGAGTACCGAAAGCACATCGAGAAGGACGCCGCGCTGGAGCGTCGGTTCCAGCAGGTGTTCGTCGGCGAGCCCAGTGTCGAGGACACCATCGGCATCCTTCGGGGGCTCAAGGAACGTTACGAGGCACACCACAAGGTCACCATCGCCGACAGCGCGCTCGTGGCCGCCGCGTCACTGTCCGACCGCTTCATCAGCGGGCGACGGCTGCCGGACAAGGCGATCGACCTCATTGATGAGGCCGCCTCCCGGCTGCGGATGGAGATCGACTCCTCGCCGGTTGAGATCGACGAGCTCCGCCGCGCCGTGGACCGTCTGAAGATGGAGGAGCTCGCGCTCGAGCACGAGTCGGACGATGCGTCCAAGGAACGGCTCGAGCGGTTACGCCGAGACCTCGCCGACCGCGCCGAGCAGCTCGCCGCCCTCACCGCGCGCTGGGAGCAGGAGAAGGCCGGGCTCAACCGGGTCGGAGATCTCAAGGCCCAGATCGACGAGCTCCGTGGTCATTCAGAGCGGATGCAGCGCGACGGCGATCTGGCAGGCGCATCCCGGCTGCTATATGGCCAGATCCCTTCTCTCGAAAAGGATCTGGCTCAGGCGCAGGCCGCCGAGGCGACGTCGTCAACGGCCGGGGGAGACGCGCCGATGGTCAAGGAAGAGGTCGGCCCCGACGACATCGCAGACGTGATCAGCGCCTGGACCGGCATCCCGGCCGGCCGGCTGCTCGAGGGTGAGACGGACAAGCTGCTGCGCATGGAGGAGTTCATCGGCAAGCGTCTGATCGGCCAGGGCAGCGCGGTCCGGGCGGTGGCCGATGCCGTCCGGAGGACCCGTGCCGGTATCGCCGACCCCGACCGTCCCACGGGTTCGTTCCTGTTCCTCGGCCCCACCGGCGTCGGCAAGACGGAGCTCGCCAAGACGCTCGCCGACTTCCTTTTCGACGACGAGCGCGCGATGGTGCGCATCGACATGAGCGAGTACTCCGAGCGTCATGCGGTCGCGCGCCTGATCGGTGCGCCTCCGGGGTATGTCGGCTACGAGGAGGGCGGCCAGCTCACCGAGGCGGTGCGACGGCGCCCGTACTCCGTGGTCCTGCTCGACGAGGTGGAGAAGGCCCACGAGCAGACCTTTGACGTGCTGCTCCAGCTGCTCGACGACGGACGCCTCACCGACGGCCAGGGCCGGACGGTCGACTTCCGCAACGTCATCCTGGTCATGACCTCCAACCTGGGCTCGCACTTCCTGATCGATCCGACGCTGGCTCCGGGCGCAAAGCACGACGCTGTCATGGCCGCCGTTCAGGCGACGTTCAAGCCGGAGTTCCTCAACCGTCTGGACGAGGTCGTCATCTTCGACCCGCTGTCGACCGACGACCTCGCGAGCATCGTCGACCTTCAGGTGGCCGCGCTGGCCAAGCGGCTGGAGGACCGCCGGATCAGCCTCGAGGTGACTCCGGCGGCGCGTGAGTGGCTGGCGATCACGGGCTACGACCCGGCATACGGGGCACGACCGTTGCGACGGCTGGTGCAGCGTGAGATCGGCGACCGTCTGGCCCGTTCCCTGCTGTCAGGCACGGTCCGGGACGGAGGCAGGGTGGTCGTCGACCGGGATCAGAACAGCGACGCATTGGTCCTGCGCTGAGCCGGCCTTCTGCTCCAGTGCCCTGCAGCCGGTAACGTGCCCCCATGCGACTGCGACACATCCTCCGGAGGCGTACGGGAACGCGAGCCGTGGTCTTTGCCCTGGTGTTGGCGGCTGCGCTCACGGCCTGCAGCGGCGGGGGCAAGCAGGCTGAGAAGCTCACCGCGGCCGCGCAGCTGGCGTCGGCCAAGGCCAAGGCTGACGCCGCGACGTCGATGCACCTGACCCTGCGCTCGAGCGGCATCCCCGACACTGCCAACGGTGTCCTGGCCGCAGACGGCTCGGGCACGCACGCGCCTGCCTTCAAAGGGACTCTGGATGCTCGCATCGCCGGCTTCTCGGCCAAGGTCGAGGTGGTCGCGATCGACAAGCTGCTCTATCTCAAGCTGCCGTTCACGACCGAGTTCACCCAGGCTGACCCCACGGAGTACAACGCACCCAACCCTGCCCTCCTGTTCGCCAAGGAAGGCGGCATCACCTCGCTGATGACCGCGACGACCAACCTGGTCGAGGGCGAGGCCACCCGCTCGGGTGCCGACGTCCTCAAGACGATCACCGGGAAGCTGCCGGGCGCCAACATCGTGAAGCTGCTCAACTTCGGCGACGGAGCCAAGACCTTCGACGTCACCTACGGCATCACCGACCCCGGTGGCGAGCTGCGCAGTGTGACCTTGGTTGGCCCGTTCTTCGGGAACGCGACATCTACGTACACAGTCACACTGGACAAGTACGGCGCCCCTGTTGAGATCAGCAAGCCCTAGGGCGCTGCTCGCGACCGCATCGGTCGCGGTGGCACTTGCCTCGGCGGACACCTACGTCGTGGTCCTGGCGCTGCCGGACATGATGGCCGGCGTCGGCCTCGGCAACGATGAGCTCCAGCGGGCGACGCCGATCATCTCGGGCTTCCTGCTGGGCTACATCGCGATCCTGCCACTGATCGGCCGGCTCTCGGATCTCGTATCGCGCCAACGGATACTGATCTTCTGCCTCTCCCTCTTCGTGGTTGGCTCCGCGGTGACAGCGGTCTCGGTCGAGCTGCCGGTACTCGTGGGCGGGAGAGTCCTTCAGGGCATCGGCGGCGGCGGGCTGGTGCCGGCGACGCTGGCCCTCGTTGCGGACCTCTGGC
>PKWT01000278.1:9729-9956 GCA_003132125.1 Micrococcales bacterium
TTGGTCCGTTGCTCGGAGCTGCCGTCCTCGCCGTTGCCGACTGGCGCGCGATCTTCTGGCTCAATGTCGTTCTCGGCATCGTCATTGCCGGCGTCATGGTGCTGACCGGCGGTCGGGAGGCTCGGCCCCAACCACGTGTGGTGCCAACCGTTCTGGCCCTGGCAACCATCGGTTCCGGGTTGCTCACGTTGGTCGCACCCGCGTCCCTGGCCGACGACGTCACCCTC
>PKWT01000484.1:0-7170 GCA_003132125.1 Micrococcales bacterium
GTTGCCGTTGCGGTTGTGGGCGTTGCGGTTGTGGGCGCTGCGGACGCCAAGCCGGACGTGACCCCGAGCTCGACCAGCAGGGCGTCGAGATCCTCCACCATCTCTCCGGGATCACCGAGCAGTGCGATCGGCGCTCCGACCTCGACCGTTGCACCGGCCGGCACGAGCGTCTTGAGGATCACCCCGTTGGCGTCGGCCGGCACGTCGACGACTGCCTTTTCAGTCTCGACGGTCGCGATGGAGTCCTGCGCGCTGAACGGCGTGTTCTCGGGCACCGGCCACTCGGCCAGCACCGCCTCCACCGCGTTGGCCGCCACTTCGGGCATGCGCAGCAACCGGGCCATGTCAGTGCCCCGTGATCTCGGCGAGCTTGGCGGCGACTTCTTCGGTCTTGGCAATGGCTGCCCGTTCCAGCACCTTGCTGATGCTCGGTGAGGCCTCGGCGCCGGTCACCCGCTGCACCGGCTGGTCGAGCCAGTCGAAGTACCGCCGCTGGATCTCGTCGGCGAGCCAGCCCCCGTATGACGTCCCGAGGGCACCCTGCTCGGCGATCAACACGTTGTTGGTCTTCTTGATGCTCTCGCCGATGGTGTCCCAGTCGATGCTGGCGCGGTCGAGCCAGCGCAGGTCGATCACCTCGGCGTCGACGTCACCGAGCTGTGCGACGGCCTCGAGCACGTGGTGGACCATCGCCAGGTAGGAGATCACGGTGATCTGCGAACCCGTACGCCGGACGGCGGCTTTGCCGACGGGCAGGCAGTAGTCGAGGTCGTCCACCGGTCCTTCGCCCATCGAGGTGTACAGGTCGACGTGTTCGAGGACGACGACCGGGTCCTTGCACCGCAGCGCGCTGTTCATCAGGCCCACGTAGTCGAAGGGGGTCGACGGCGCGACGATGCGCCACCCGGGTGCGGTGGCAAAGATCCCGGCCGGGTCCATCGAGTGCTGCGACCCGTAACCGGTGCCGGTAGCGACCTTGCTGCGCAAGACGAAGGGCACGTCGCCGTCGCCACCGAACATGTGTCGGGCCTTGCCGATCTGGTTGAACAGCTGGTCGGCGGCCACCCACATGAAGTCGGCATACATGAACTCCACGACCGGCTTGAACCGGCCGTCGAGCGCGATCCCTCCACCCAGTCCGGCGAAGGCGTTCTCGCTGATCGGGGTGCCGAGGACGCGGTCGGGATACATCTCCTTCAGTCCTCTGGTGGCTCCGTTCGTCCCACCGTTGAGCCGGTGGACGTCCTCACCCATCACCACGATGGTCTCGTCGGTCTGCATCCGGCGGGCCATCACGGCGGCCACCGCATCGATGAACTTCTGCTCCGCGACCTCGCCCTCGAACGTGTCGCGGTCGGCCATGCGGGCGTTGTCGAACTCGCTCAGGTCGCCGCGGACCCCGACGTCCGCGAACGCCGGGTCCGGCCACTCCGAGGGCTTGATCTGCCGCTGGCCCGGCTTGCCGCCCGGCAGCGGCTCGAACAGCACGTCGCCCGTCTGCGCCATCACCGCCTTGGCGCGGACGATCGTCTCGTCGACGGAGAACTGGCTCATAATGCCTCGACGCACCAGGTGGCCGGCGACCTGCGCGATCGGGTCCCGCTGACGCCATAGCTCCTCTTCCTCCTTGCTGCGGTATCCGAAGGCGCTGCCCGGGAACGAGCCGTTCTGGTGGAAGTACCGGTAGGTGTCGGCCTCGATGATGGTCGGACCTTTGCCGGCGCGCATGTGTGCCAGTGCCTCCTGCATCGTGAGGTGGACAGCCAGCGGATCCATGCCGTCGACCTTCCAGCTCGGGATGCCGAACCCGAGGCCGCGGGCCGACAGGCGCGGCTCCCCAGTGGCCTCGTCGACGCGGGTCGAGACGGCATACAGGTTGTTCTCGATGAAGAAGCAGATCGGCAGGTGCCAGGCGGAGGCGAGGTTGAACGTCTCCAGCGTCGAGCCGATGTTGACCGCGCCGTCCCCGAAGTAGGTCACCGACACCGCGTCCGTGCCGGCCGCCCTGCTCGCCCACGCGAAGCCCGCGGCCTGCGGAACACCGCCTCCGACGATGGCGTTCGTGCCCATCGCGCCGGCTTCCTTCCACTGCAGGTGCATGGACCCGCCGCGTCCGTGGCTGTAGCCCCGGGCCAGGCCGCAGATCTCGGCGAGCGTGCGGAGCAGCACGGTGCGCACCTCGTCCGAAAGGTCCTCGGTCAGGTCAAGACCCTTGGGTGCCACGTGCGAGAGCGCCTTGGCCAGGAACTGATGGTGACCACGGTGTGAGCCGTTGACGGCGTCCGCGCTGGTGAGCGGCAGGATCGAGCCGACCGCGCCGCCTTCCTGGCCGATGCTCGAGTGCGCCGGACCGTGGACCAGGCCCGCGCCGGCGAGATCGAGGACGTACTCCTCGAAGGTCCGGATCATCACGAGCTGGTTCAGCATCGCCGCGAGCAGTGCCGGGTCGGCGGCGTCCCAGTCCTCGGTGGTGGCGGTGAGCTCGACCCACGGCGATGCCGGGGCGAGCTGTCTGTGCTGGGTCATGACGGGCTCCATCAGGTAGGTTGCTGCCAATCAGCATGACACGTGATGGGATCCAATCGCTAGTCCAAACGACCATGATCTTGCCTATGGACGCCTATCGCGATCACTGCGTATGATTCATTGGATCCATTCCATGTCGATGGGAGCGTCTCATGGGACTGCCAGGACTACGCCGGCTGGACCACGTCGGGGTCACCGTGCCCGACCTCGAGGAGGCCACGCGGTTCTTCGTCGACGTGCTCGGCTGCGAGTATCTCTACTCGCTGGGCCCGTTCAAGGACGACGGCGACTGGATGAGCGAGCACCTGGGCGTGCACCCCCGCGCCACGGTGCCGGAGAACCGTTTCTTCCGTTGCGGCGGCCAGGCCGTCTTCGAGGTGTTCCAGTACACCGCCCCCGGCCAGCGCACGACGGTCCCGAAGAACAGCGACATCGGCGGCCACCACCTTGCCCTGTACGTCGACGACCTCGACGCCGCGGTGGACTACCTCAGGAGTCAGGGCATCTCGACCATGGGTGAACCCACCGCGAGCAAGGGGCTGAACGAGGGCCAGCGCTGGGTGTACTTCCGGGCGCCGTGGGGGCTGCAGATGGAGCTCGTGTCGTACCCGAAGGGCAAGGCGTTCGACCGACAGCAGCAGACCACCCCGGGGTCGTCATGAAGGCTGCCGCGACTGACACTCCACCCGACGCGACCGAGGCATCGCCAGGTCCGGCGAGCCAACGGGTCGCCGACTACCTGCGTGACGCCATCCTGGGTGGGGAGATCGGGCCAGGGCAGCGCGTCCGGCAGGAAGACATAGCCGAACGCTTCGGCGCCAGCAGGCTGCCGGTCCGCGAGGCTCTGCGGATGCTGGAGGCCGAGGGGCTGATCGAGCACGAGACCAACAAGGGTGCGCGCGTGCCCCGGCTCGACATGCATGAAGTGGACGTCATCTACCAGATGCGCGAACGCCTCGAACCGCTGGCGCTCAGCGAGAGCATCCCGCATCTCACCGAGGACGACCTTCATCGCCTGGACCACATCCAGGGCCTGATCGAGACGAACGCGGACGTCGCTCGCTTCCTGGCGCTCGACCGGGAGTTCCACCTGCTCACCTACAGCGGGTGCCACATCGACCAGCTGTCGGCGATGGTCACGCGACTGTGGAACTCCACCCAGCACTACCGGCGGGCCTTCGTCTCCAGCAGCGGGCCCGGTCGGATGTGGGTGATCAACGCCGAGCACCGCCTCCTGCTCGACGCAATCGAGCGTCACGACTCGACGGACGCAGAGCGCTACCTCAGCGGGCACATCCGGCGGACTCGCGTCGAGCTCGCCAAACATCCCGAGGTCGTCGGCGAGGCGCCGTGGTGAAGCAGAGATACAGCCTTTCGGTGAACGGCGCTCAGGTCGACGTCGAGGCTGAGCCAGAGACGTCGCTGCTGACGGTCCTTCGCAACGACCTGGACCTGAAGGGCGCGCGGTTCGGTTGCGGGTCTGGCCTGTGCGGCGCCTGTTTCGTCCAGGTCGATGGCGCCGTCGTGCCCTCGTGCGACACACCGATGTGGTCCGTGGACCACAAGTCCGTGGTGACCGTCGAGGGCCTGGCCGGGGACGACAGGCTTCACCCCGTGCAGCAGGCCCTGCTTGACGAGCAGGCCGGCCAGTGCGGGTACTGCCTGGCCGGGGTCCTGGTCAGCGCAGCGGCATTGCTCGACACCAACCCGCGACCGGACGAGCAGGCCGTGGTCGAGGCGCTGGACCGCCACCTGTGCCGCTGCGGTGTGCAGGGCCGCATCGTCCGTGCGGTCGTCAGGGCGGGACAGGAGCCCATATGAGCCTCGCGAGCACTCCGCCGGACATCCCGACTCTCCCGAAGAGCCTGGCCGCCAACCCCATCCTGTCGCGTTGGGTCAACGTGCACAGTGATGGTGTCGTGGACGTGCGGGTGGGCAAGGTCGAGCTGGGGCAAGGCATCCTCACGGCACTGGCGCAGCTGGCCGCAGACGAGCTGGACGTTGACCTGGCGCAGGTGCGCATGCTGCCCGCCAACACGGCGAGCGGTCCGGACGAGGGTCTGACGTCGGGCAGCATGTCCGTCGCCGACTCCGGTCCTGCCGTCCGGCTGGTGGCCGCCAACGTCCGCGCGCTGTTCGTGGGCGAAGCGGCACGGCGCTGGCAGGTCGATGCCGAGCGGGTCACCGTGGTGTCCGGCAGGATCGCGAGCCCCCAGACACCAGACACCACGTCGTATGCCGAGCTCGCCGAGTCAGTCGATCTCGGCATCGCCGCCGACGCCGGCGTGCCGGTCAAGACGCTCGAGCAGCAGCGAGTCACCGGCACCAGTGCGCCCCGGCTGGACCTGCCCGACAAGGTCGCCGGCCGGGCGCGATTCATCCACGACCTGCGCCTTCCCGGCCAGCTGTTCGGCCGGGTGCTCAGACCTCCGTCGCCCGGCGCGCGGCTCGTCGCGGTTGACGTCTCGCGAGTCGCCGACCTCGACGTGCAGGTGGTCCGGGACGGGTCCTTCCTGGGCGTGGTCGGCGCGGATGAGGCGCAGGCGACGCGGGCGGTCGAGATACTGCGAGGTTCGACGACCTGGGACGAGCGCGACACCCTGCCCGACGAGAGCGACCTCGACACCTACCTGCGCGCCGGACCGCACGAGCCGATCCCTGTCATTGAGGATGACCCCGGCACGCAGCAGCACGACAGGGGGCTGCGAGCGACCTACAGCCGACCCTTCATCGCCCACGCCTCGATGGCACCCAGCTGCGGCATCGCCCTGTGGCAGGGGGATGGCCGGCTTGCGGTGTGGAGCCACAGCCAGGGCATCCACGGCCTGCGGAACGCCATCGCACAGGTCCTCGACCTCGAACCGGAGTCAGTGACGGTCGAGCATGCGGAGGGTGCCGGCTGCTACGGCCACAACGGCGCTGACGATGCGGCCTTCGATGCCGTGCTGCTTGCGCGGGCAGTGCCCGGTCGGCCGGTCCAGGTCCAGTGGAGCCGCGCAGACGAGCTGTCATGGTCTCCCTTCGGATCCGCGATGACCGCCGACGTGAACGCCACCGTGGACGAGCAGGGCCGCCTCACATCCTGGGCGTACGACGTCTGGAGCCAGGGCCATACCGCGCGACCGGGATACGCCGGCAATCCGGGGCTGCTGGCCGCGACCCACCTCGAGGCACCCTGGACGTACTCCGCTCCGACTGACCCTCCTGCCGCAAGGGGCGGGGGAACGACACGAAACGCCGTGCCCATCTACGGGATCCCTCATCGGCGGATCACGGGTCACCGGCTGACCGAGACGTCCATCCGATCCTCGGCGCTGAGAGCTCTTGGCGCTCACATGAACGTGTTCGCCATCGAGTCCTTCATGGACGAGCTGGCGCAGCTGGTCGGACAGGACCCGCTCGCCTTTCGGCTCGCGCACCTGGACGACGAGCGCGGACGCAGGGTCCTGCAGGCCGCGGCCAGGGCGGCGGGCTGGGGCCAGGACACACCCGATGGCGTCGGCAGGGGTATCGGCTTCGCGCGCTACAAGGGGCGGGGTGCCTACTGTGCCGTGGTCGCCGAGGTTGAGGCCGAGCACGACGTCAGGGTCCGCCGCCTGACGATTGCCGTCGACGTGGGTCGCGTGGTCAACCCCGATGGTGTCCGCAACCAGATCGAGGGTGGCGCCACCCAGGCGACCAGCTGGACCGTGAAGGAACGGGTGCGCTTCGACCGCCGTCGCGTGACCAGCGACGACTGGGAGAGATACCCGATCCTGCTTTTCAGCGAGGCTCCGCAGATCGACGTCGAGATCGTGCCGAACCCCGGTCTGCCATCCCTCGGTGCCGGTGAGGCGGCACAGGGACCGACCACCGCTGCCATCGCAAACGCGGTCGCCGACGCCATCGGCATCCGCGTACGTCACCTACCGCTGACCGCCGATGCCGTGGTCGCAGCGATCGAATCGGAACAACTCTGAATTTGTAACAACTCTGAGAGGCAGCACATGTCGACACCACGGATCAGCTACGTACCGCTCGAGCGGATGGACGAGAAGATGCAGGAGGAGATGTATCGCTGCGCCCGCGAAGGGACGCCACGGCCCGAGAGCTCAGCGGTCCGGGCGCACGCGCCGAACGCCTTCTGGGCGTTCTCGGACTCCTGGAAGGCGATCTTCCACACCGGGGTGACCGACCACTCGATCAAGGAGCTGTGCCGGGTCTACATCTCGAGGACGGTCAAGTGCGAGTTCTGCGGCAACCAGCGGTCCATCAAGGCCACGACCGCCGGGCTGATCGAGCAGCAGTACGACGAGCTGCTCAACTTCGAGACGTCGACGACGTACGACGACCGCCAGAAGGCAGCCCTGTCATACGCGGAAGCCATTGCGTGGCGTCTGGAGACCGACGACGCGTTCTGGGAGCGGCTGCATCATCACTTCAGCGAAGCCGAGCTGGTGGAGCTCGGCTGCTTCGTCGCGCTCACCTTCGGCCAGCAGAGCTGGATCCGGCTGCTCGGCATCGAGCACCACCAGTACATGGCTGGAAGCGACGCCTCGATGGCGCCGGGCTTCCGCACCCCGGAGGAGCTCGCCGCCACCAAGGCCAAGCCGGACTACTGGGCGACGACCCCGTAGCCGCTCACCACTGGACGGCGATGTACTT
>PKWT01000484.1:7229-22948 GCA_003132125.1 Micrococcales bacterium
CCGGTGTAGACGTAGGCCACCAGCCCGTGTTCGGTGGCGTTGGCGAAGGCGATCGCCCGCGCCTCGTCCTGGAAGGTCACGATCGGTGCGACCGGGCCGAAGATCTCCTCATGCAGGATGGCCGCATCCGGGGGGACGTTCACCAGCACGGTCGGCTCGTAGTAGAAACCCTCACGGTCCGGCCGTANNCCGTCCTCGTTGACGAGGGGGCCGACCTCGGTGGTCTCACCGAGGCCCGGTCCGACCGTCAACGCCGACATCCGCTCGGCCAACCGGCGGCTGAACTCGTCCGCGACGGATGCCTCGACGTAGAACCGGTTGGCGGCAGTGCACGCCTCCCCGGCGTTGCGCATCTTGGCCACCATGGCACCCTCGATCGCGGCGTCAAGGTCGGCGTCCGCGAATACCAGGAACGGGGCATTGCCACCGAGCTCCATCGAGGTGTTGACGACCTGGTCGGCGGCCTCGGCCAGCAGGATCCGACCTACCTCGGTGGAGCCGGTGAAGGACAGCTTGCGGACTCGCGGGTCGTGGAGCATGGCGGAGACGACCGTGCCGGAGCTGCGGGAAGGCAGGACGTTGACCACACCGGGCGGAACCCCTGCCTCCTGAAGGACTGTCGCCATCGCGAGGGCGGTCAGGGGAGTGTCGCTGGCCGGTTTGAGGACGACCGTGCATCCCGCGGCCAGTGCCGGCGCGATCTTGCGTGTCGCCATCGCCGCCGGGAAGTTCCACGGCGTGACCAGGACACAGATGCCGACCGGCTGCTGCAGCACGAGGATCTTGTTGGCCCCCGATGGGGCGGTCATGACCGTGCCGGCGCCGCGAACCGCCTCCTCTGAGTACCAGCGGAAGAACTCGGCTGCATAGGCAACCTCGCCCCGCGCGTCACGCAGCGCCTTGCCGTTCTCCAGGGAGATCAGGCGCGCGAGGCCCTCGGCGTCGCGCATCATCAGCTCGAACGCACGCCGCAGGATCTCGGCCCGTTGACGCGGGGGAGTGGCAGCCCAGGCCGATGCTGCTTCTTCGGCTGCGTCGACCGCGGCGATCGCGTCCTCGACACTGGCGTCGGCGACGGTGGTGATCGTCTGGCCCGTCGCCGGGTCGACGACGTCGAACCGGCGATTGCCTTTGGCCTGAACCGCTTTGCCCCCGATGTAGAGGTCGGTCGCCAGGTCCCTGACGAGGTCTGCGGTCGTGTCGCTCATGGGTGTTGAACCTTTCAGCAGGGCCGGTCCGGGACGGAGAAGTTGTTGATTCAGTGGGGGATCAGTAGGCGATTGGATCAGTACGGGTTGGCGATGACAAGTTCCTTGGACGGGAACAGGGTGAGGATGCGAGGTCCGTCCGGCGTGACCACCACCTCTTCCTCGATCCTCGCTGCGGAGAACCCATCGCTGGCAGGGCAGTAGGTCTCGAGCGCGAAGACCATGCCGGTCTGTAGCTCGACCGGCTCCTTCATGCTGTTGAGTCTCGAGATGATCGGCCGCTCGTGCAGCCCCAGNNTTGATCGAGGCATCCATCCACTCGCGCGCCTTGGTGTACGCATCGCGCTGACTGTCCGTGGCGCTGCCGACGCTGAAGGTCCGGTAGTAGCACGTGCGGTAGCCGTTGAACGAGTGGATGATGTCGAAGAACGCCTGGTCACCCGGTCGGATGATCCGGTCGGAGAAGTTGTGCGGGTGGGGGTTGCACCGCTCGCCGGACACGGCGTTGATCGCCTCGACCTGGTCGGAGCCCATCTCGTAGAGCCGCTTGTTCGCCAGCGCCACGATCTCGTTCTCGCGGATCCCCGGTTTCAGCGCCTCGACAATGTCCTGGTAGACGCCGTCGACCATCGCGGCAGCCTGGTTCAGCAGCATGATCTCGTCCTGGGACTTGATCTGCCGCGCGTCCAGCATGAGCTGTTGGGAGTCGACCACACGCAGACCCTGTCGCTGCATCTCGAACAGGAACGCGGGCTCGACGATGTCGACGCCGACCGGAGCGTCCGCAACCCCGGCGTCCTGCAGCATCCCCTTGATCTCGCGCACTGCCGACTCCATGAGCCCGGCCGTGGGCGCGATGGCGCCACGCAGGCCCAACATCCCCGCATGACAGTCCTTGGGATCGAGCCAGGGGGAGTGCAACCGGTGGTGCCGTGCGGCCGAGCCGAAGTCCCACAGCTTCGGGCCGCTGTCGCGGGTCAGCAACGCATATCGCGTCATCTTGTCGCCGAGCGCGCCGCCGATCCACGTCTGGGTGGTGTAGCGGATGTTGTAGAAGTCGAAGAGCAGGAAGGCGCCGCACTCGCTGGACTCGAGCGATGCCTTGGCCCGCCCCAGTCGGTACTGGCGGAGTCGGTCGAAGTTGACGCGTTCCTCGTAGTCGACCCCCATGTGGCCCGGGGCGGGCAGGGGAACCATGTGTGCACTCATGACGCATCGCCTCCACCAAGGCCGTCGTCGACCTCGACGTTCTCTGGTTTGAGCTCCAGGCCGGAGCTTGCGGCTTGGAGGTCGAGCAGGATCGCAAAGTCCTCATTGACGCGACCGCTGCTCACGCTGGCCTGAACCAGCTGTGCGGTGATCGCGGCGACCGGCATGGGCACGTCGAGCTGACGGGCGGCTGCGAGCCCGAGGTCGAAGTCCTTGCGGAGCAGGATCGGCGTGAACGTCGGGGTGTAGTCCAGGTTCACCAACGCGGGCGTCTTGTACCTGGTGAACACCGATCCCATGACGCTGTTGTTGATGAAGTCGAGGAAGGCCGCGCGGGGGACACCGCCCTTCTCCGCCAGAACCGTGATCTCGGCCAGCGACTGGGTAACGACCCCGAGGAGGAGGTTGTGGCAGATCTTGACCAGGCGGGCGGTGTCACCGTCTCCGACATAGGTCACCGACTTGCCGATGTGCCGCAACAGCGGGGCGACGCGCTCGTAGGTCTCCAGCGGTCCGGAGACGACCAGGGTCAGGCCTCCGGCGGCGACGACCTTGCCGTTGCCGCTCACGGGCGCAGCAAGGAAGGCGACACCTCGTTGACGGCACGCCTCTCGCATCGCCCCGGACGACTCTGTCGACACGGTGGAGCAGTCGACGACCGCAGCGGGGACGCGCTCAGGGTCGGCCAACAGCCCACCGTCACCGTTCAGGACCTGCTCGAGGTCGGCAGGGGTCGAGACCATGGTGAACACCACGTCACGATCGCGCAGGTCGGCGATGCTGTCGGCGATCGCACACCCAAGTTCGGCGAGAGGCTCTGCCTTGGCTCTGGTGCGGTTCCACGCGGTCAGGTCGACGCCGGCCCTGGCCAGCCTCGCGGCCATGGCGGCGCCCATTCGGCCGGTGCCGATCCAGCCCACCGTGAGGGCGGAGGAATCCGTCTTCGTGTCGTTCATCTGACCGCCCTTGTCTGCCGTTTCATGCAATCGTTTGCTGTCGAAAATAGTCACGCCACAGCAGCATGTCAAGGACGTCGGCGCGGCGTATCAATCGGTGCGGGCTCAGCGATCTGCGCGCAGGCGCGCTGCCATCCAGTCCGCGGTGTACGGCCGGTGCCACGGCGCGACGTTCGCGCACCCGTGGTTGCCTTCCTCCAGCATCAGCAGCTCGACCTCGCCGACAGCCTCTTGCGCCAGTCGCTCGGCGTGCTGCCACGGGATCAGGCGGTCTTTGCGCCCGAAGACAACCAGGAGCGGGGCAGTGATCCTGGCGGCATGACCCTCCATGCTGAGCGTGCTCGCGATCCGGTGGGCGTCAGCGTCGTCACTGGCACCTGAGCGAACCTGGAACGTCCTTCGGGTGAGCTCGGGCAGCTGCCCCCAGCAGTCCCCGAAGTTGTAGGGACCGGCCAGGGACACACACGCCCGGATCCGGTCGCCAAGCTCTGCCGCCACCCGAGGTGCGTAGTAGCCACCCAGGCTGACGCCCCACACACCGAGCCGCGCGGCGTCCACTTCAGGCAGGGCGCAGATCGCGTCCGCGATGGCGAGCGCCGGCGCCGACCAGTCTCCTCGAATGGGCAGGTCGTACTCTGCTTCCCCTTGACCGGGGCCATCGACGCTGAACGTCGCCAGACCTCTGGCGAGGAAAGGGTCCTCCGTCGAGCGCAGCTCTTCCTTGGTGGAGTCGAGGCCGGACAGCATGATGACGGTGGGATGCGGACCCTCACCCGGCGGGCAGCGCAGGATGCCAACCAAGGTGGCTCCCTCGAACGGGATCTGGACGCGGCGGCCGGGTGGTTGCAGGTGCGGCAGCGCGTCTGTCAGGCAGGCAACAGCCCGTCGATGCGCCTCGCGCATCTGATCCAGATCCTCGACGAAGACGAATTTGCCGAAGTGGTAGTAGACCGAAGCCTGGGTGAGATGTACGCCTGCCGAGATGTGCCGACCCTGCTCAAGCGCCGCGCGGCCCAGGGCCTCGTGCTCGGTGCCCACCCGTGACCATGCGGCACACCAGTCCTCCCATCGATCCACCTGTCCGGTGACGCGCTGGAAGTCAGAGACGGTCACGCCGTTGGTGGTGAAGCGTGGCGCCCAATGGGCGATCGCGGAGGCAACCCTGTCGTCCATGCAAGCGCCCTTGTCTGGCGACTGGGATCGCCCATTTGCCCCTCGGATTGCAATCGAGTGCAGTCTCATGCATGCTGTACTACCTGTCAAGGAGGCTTGGGTGACACCAGCGGTCGGACTCAGCAGTTCGGACCTGCCCGACAGCGCTGATGTGGTGGTGCTGGGTGCCGGTCACAACGGTTTGGTGTGTGCGTCCTACCTCGCCGCGGCCGGCCTCGAGGTTCTCGTCCTGGAGGCCCGCGACGTGGCCGGCGGCAGCACGGGCACCGAGGAGCTGACGCTGCCGGGGTTCGCGCATGACTCATGCTCGAGCGCGCACGTCCTGATCCAGTCGAACCCGCTCATGAGGGACGACGAGCTCGGGCTGCTGTCGACGTACGGGCTGGAGTACATCCTCACCGACCCTGCCGTCGTCATGCCGCAGCCGGATGGGGACGCCCTGGTGATGCACCGCGACCTCGGCGGCACCGCTGACGAGATCGCCCGGTGGTCGTCGGCCGATGCCGAAGCCTTCCGCGACCTGTTGTCCGAGTGGTCCGGCGGACTCGCGGCGGTGCATGGGCGGTGGAGCTCGGGCCTGCCCCTGGGCGAGGACGACGCCGCCCGCAGATACCTCGCCCTGCGCGAGCAGAGCGCGTGGGACGTCGTTCACCAGCGGTTCAGCCATCCGACGATCCGCTCGTTCATCTTGTGGCTCGCGATGGCCACGATCCAGGACCCCCGCCGAGCCGGCACCGGGTTTCTTCCCTCGTCCACCACCGCCGGCCGGATCAACTTCGGCTGGGCGACACCTATCGGTGGCTCGAACGCCCTCCCGAATGCGCTCATCCGACAGATTGAGGCCCATGGCGGCGGGGTCGTGTGCTCCGCGCCGGTCTCCCGGATCGACGTGGCGGCCGGGCGTGCGGTCGCGGTCGAGACGACTGACGGTCGTCGGGTGGCAGCCCGCCGTGCGGTGGTATCCAGCGCCCATGCGGCTCAGCTGGCTGACATGCTTGGCGGCACCGAGATCCCCCCGGACATCGCTGAGATGCGGGACTCGTGGCAACCGGGCCTCAGTGTCTTCGCTGTGCACGCCGCCTTGCGCAAGGACCTCGCCTTCCACTCGAGCGGAGGTTCGATCGAGAGCGTCGCCGGCGGACTGGGCAGCGCCCAGGGGATTGCCAAACAGATGGAGGCTTTTCAGCGAGGTGAGCCGGATGTCAGCGACCCCTGGCTGCTCGTCGTCAACCAGACGGTCGTCGACAAGAGTCGCGCGCCCGGGGGAGCGGCGACGTTGAAGATCCTCACCGTCGCACCATACGAACGTGCGGACGGGCGCAGCTGGGACGAGAGCAAGGACGAGCATGCCGACGCGATCGTCGACCTGGTCCGGGCCAGGACCGATGGCCTCGGCCCGGCGGACATCCTGGCTCTGCGCGCAGAGTCGCCCACCGACATCGCCGCACACAACCCGCACAACCTCGGGGGCTCCTGCCATGGTGGCGAGTTCCTCACCGCCTCGGGCTCTGTCATCCCGGGTTGGCCGTCGTATCTCGCGTCGATCGGTGGCCTGTTCCTGACCGGGGCAACGACGCATCCCGGCGGGTCGGTGTCCGGCCGGCCGGGGCGCAACGCGGCCCGCGCGGTCCTCACGGACCTGGGACTGGACCCGTCGACGGTGATGGGGCCGAGCTAGCAGCCGAGACGGGCGGGCCCTCGGCCGAGGCGGGGGTGGCGCTGCCGCCGAGGTAGAGCGCCGCGATCTCCGGGTTGTCCTTGACCTCGGCTGCAGTGCCGGTGAGCCGGACCTTGCCACCCTCCATCACCACACCGTGAGTGGCCAGGCCGAGACCGAGCCGGACATTCTGCTCGACCAGGAGCACCGTCGTACCGCTCTGGTTGAGCTCGTCGATCAGGTCCGCGACGGCGGCCAGGCTGCGTGGGTCGAGACCGAGCGACGGCTCGTCGAGCAGCATCAGCTTCGGGTCGAGCATCAGACACCGAGCCATCTCGACCATGCGGCGTTGACCACCGGACAGGTTGCCGGCGATGTCGTGTGAGCGATCCGCGACGATCGGGATCCGGCTGCGGACCATGGCCATGCGCTCCTGCAGCAGCGTGCGGTCGCGCCGGATGAGGTAGCCACCCATCAAGACGTTCTCCTGCACCGTCATGGCCGGAAAGAGCGCGTGGGACTGCGGAACCTGAGTGATGCCAAGGCGAAGGACGTCCTCGGGGCTCAGCCCGTCGACGCGATCACCGTCAAGGGTGATCTCTCCCGCGCTGGACCTCAGCAGGCCGCTGATCACCCGCAGGACCGTCGACTTGCCGGCGCCGTTGGGGCCCACGATGCATGTCACGGTCCCCTCGGCGCACGAGAGATCGACGCCCTGCAGAACATTGCCGCCGCCGTATCCCGCGACGACTCCCTTCAGGGACAGTCCCTTCAACGACGGCACGTCAACGGGCTCCCGTCTGATTCGCGGTCTGAACGGAGTTCGGTGCCTTGCCGTCCGGGACCGGACGCCAGTCGTCGCCGAGGTAGGCGTCGAGGACGACAGGGTCCTCGCGAATCGTCCCGGGGGGGCCCTCCGCGATGGATCTGCCGCGGGAGAACACCACGACCGGATCGCAGAGCTCGAGCACCAGGGGGATGTTGTGCTCGACCACCAGGAAGGTGATCCCGCGCTCGTTCAGCTCGCGAATGACCTCGGTGAGCCGTCCCAGCAGACTGGGGTTGACACCCCCGGCGGGTTCGTCGAGCAGGATCAGCTGTGGCTCGAGCATCAGGACCTGGGCCAGCTCGACGAGCTTCTGCTGGCCGTACGAGAGATCACCTGCGCGCTCGCCGGCGAAGCGGCGCAGACCGACGATGTCGAGCAGCTCGCCGGCGCGCGCAGCCTCGTGGCCGCTGACGGCGTCGGCGAACATGGTGCGCCACCGGGAGTCCGGCAACGGGGCAACCACGTTCTGCTGCACCGTCATGTCCTTGAAAAGGCGCGTGACCTGGAAAGTGCGGCCGAGCCCCAGGTGGCCGCGTTGCCACGGCGGCATCCTGTCTATCCGCTGACCCTGGAGGTAGATCTCGCCGGAGTCCGCAGCCATGCCGCCGGTGATGAGGTTGAAGAGTGTGGTCTTGCCCGATCCGTTGGGTCCGATCAGCCCGGTGATGGATCCCTTGCGAACAATGAGACTGGCGTTGTCGACCGCCACCAGGCCGCCGAACCTCTTGGAGGCGCCGCGTACCTCGAGGAGTACCTCTCCCTGGGTGAGATCGTCGGCGACGGCCTGCGCGACGTCCTCGAGAGCGCGCTCGCGCGTCGTGGCGGGACTGCGACCGAGCGCTCCTGCCTGGTCGGTGAACTCGACCGTGACGGGGTGTCGCTTGCGCCACCGCGCCTCGATCGTGGGGAGCAGCCCGGCCGGCATGAACAGCACGACCGCCACCAAGGCGGCTCCGAACAGCAGCACCCGCGTCTGGCTGCCGCCGCCGTATACCGTCGCGGCCTCGCTTGCGAGCTGAACGATGAAGGCGCCGACGACAGGGCCGTACAGCGTTCCCTTGCCGCCTGTCAGGGCGGCGAGGACGATCACCACGCTGCCCAGGATGGCAAACGACCCAACCGGGTTCAGGAACGTGAGGTAGTAGGCGTAGACCCCACCCGCCACGCCGATGAAGAAGGCGCTGGCTGCGTACCCGACGATCTTGAACCTCGTGGTGTTGACGCCGATCGACGCGGCCTTGCCCTCGTCCTCGCGGATCGCGATCAGTCCGGTGCCGAACTTCGTGCGGCGGATCCATGCGGTGTACAGCACGGTCAGGACCAGCAGGGCAAGGAAGATGTAGTAGAAGGGGATGTTCTGATAGTCACGGCTCCAGAACGGCAGCTCCAGGGTGATGCCGTCCGAACCCTGGGTGAATCCTTTGAAGTTGACGGCGAGGATCTGAGCGGCCAGCAACATCGCGATGGTGATGATGACGAAGGCATGCCCGCTGGTGCGCAGCACCACGGTCCCGATCAGGAGCGCCACCACCACAGCGGTCACTCCGCCGAGCGGCATCAGCCACAACGGGTTCACGCCCCATCTGAGGGCGCAGATCGCGACGGTGTAGGAGCCCAGGCCAAGGAACATGCTGTGGCCCAACGAGATGTATCCCGCGAAGCCGGAGATGATGTTCCAGCTGGATGCCTGGATCGCCAGCATGAAGCCCAGCAGGATCACGCCCTGTGGGTATGGCTCCCAGGGGCTGATGATGGGGTACAGGATCAGCGCGAGCAGACACAGTCCCGCGACCAGGTGCTGGCGTGGCATGGCTCGAACACGACTCATGCGGCATCCTCACGCAGCTTGGCTCCGAAGAGTCCTTGCGGACGAAAGAGCAGCACGAGCATGATCACCAGGTAGAAGACCAGCGTCGACCAGCGCAGCCCGCCGTACGTTGCTGTCAGCGTCTCGGCGAGGCCGAGGATGAGGGCGCCGACCATGGCTCCTGGCAGGCTGCCCATCCCACCGAGCACCACGATGCCCAGTAAACGGGAGATCCAGTCGTAGTGCGAAGCGGGGAAGAAGGGGTACAGCACCGACAGGATCGAACCCCCGACGCCCGTCGTCGCGGTACCCAGTGCGAAGGCGAGCGCGGCCGTGCCCGCAGCACCGACGCCGACGAGCGCAGCGCCGGACGGGTTCTGCGACGTGGCGCGAATGGCCCGACCGGTCCAGGTCCGCGTGAGGACGAGGTACAGCGCGGCAAGCACCAAGACAGCAGCGACGAAGCCGTATACCTGGGTCTTGGGCAGCGAGATCGGCCCCACCGTGAAGGACTCGGCGAAGTAGAACGGAGTCGCCGACCTGAACCTGTTGCCCGCGACCACGTTGAGGACTCCCTCGACCACCAGCGCGAAACCGAACGTCAGGAGGACCGACATCGACGCAGACTGGTCCCGAATCCGCGAGATGACGGTCCGGTAGAGGATCCACCCGAAGCCGAACATCAGCGGAGTGGTGACGACCGAGGCGAGGATCGGGTCGATCCCCGTCTCGCGCCACATCCACCATGTGAACATCGCCACCAGGATCAAGAGCGCGCCCTGCGCGATGTTGATGATCCTCATGACCCCGAAGATCAGGGCGAGCCCCGAGGCCATGAGGGCGTAGACCCCTCCGATCAGCAGCCCCAGAACGAGAGCCTGAAGCAGCTGGGTCATAGGTCTACTTCCACCCGGGCTTGGGGTTGACGACGGTCGTGGTTGTTGCGGCGTCGGCAGGACCGACGACATCGACCTTGCCGGACTGCCACTGCGCCAGCAGGAACTGGCCCTTCGGCGCGCCGGTCGCCTCCCAGCTGAGCGGCCCCAGAATGGTCTGAGGGGCGTTGGCGTGCAGCCAGTCACGGATCTTGGTCTGGTCGACCGAGCCCACCGCAGTGGTCGCAGCCTGGAGAATCTGGGCTGCAGCGAACGCGTCTGCCGCGTCCTCGGCCGGGATGGCCCCGGCATACGCCTTCGCGTATGCCGCCACGAACTCAGGGTTCAGCGGCGTCTTCGCCTTCTCGTTCCAGCTGACCGTGTAGAAGACACCCTCGGTGTTCGCCATACCCACGGCGTCACTGTATTGCGAGGCGTTGCCCGGTGCCGAGGTCTGGAACAGGATCTTCGGCGAGTAGTTCAGCTGCTTGAGCGAGCGCACGAGGCCGACTCCGTCCTCGAACACCGCGCCCTGCGCGATCAGGTCGGGCTTCTTGCTGGCCATCGCACTGGCGATGGTCTGGAAGTTCGTCGTGTCAGCCGGGTAGAGCGAGCTGAACACCGTCTTCACTCCGAGCGCCTCGAGCTGCTTCTGCATCGACTGGATCACCGGGGCCGCGAACGGGTCGTCCTGGCTCGGGTACGCCGCGGTCTTGGGTCGCTCCGACTCCGGCAGGGACTTGATCCAGTCGACGAACACGTCAGCCTGGTGCGGGGCTGTTGCTGGCTGGGCGAAGAACAGGAACTTGAAACCGCGGTCGAACATCTTGGGTGCGCCGCCAGCGGGCTCGACGAACACCATCGCGTTCTTCTCCGCGACCGCTGAGGCCGGGTAGTTGAGCAGCGACGAGAACGTACCCAGCACCAGGTCGACCTTGTCCTGGGTGATGAGCTTGGTGTAGTCCGAAACCACGGTGTCCTGGTTGCTCGCGTCGTCGGTGATCTTGAGCTCCACCTGCCGGCCCAGGACACCGCCCTTCGCGTTGACCATCGACTTCCAGACCTCGTATCCACGTTTGGCCTCGCCACCGGGCTGCGAGAAGTCCCCGGTCAGTGGCAGGGAGATGCCGACG
This sequence comes from Micrococcales bacterium, assembly GCA_003132125.1. GTDB lineage: Bacteria > Actinomycetota > Actinomycetes > Actinomycetales > Dermatophilaceae > UBA4719. The sequence goes on from PKWT01000484.1 coordinate 18,077, forward strand.
ACGAGCGGTTTGGTCGGGGCGGCGGCCGCCGCCTTGTCGGATGGCTTCGTGCCGCAAGCTGCCAGCACCATCACACCCACGGCGGCCACTGCCGTGAGATTCAAGATCCGACGGTGTCGGCGTGGGGTGTTCGATCGCGTGCCACTGGGGGCAAGTGAGCGAGCGGACGAGCTAGCGGTCATGAGGTCCTCCTCCTTGAGGCGATTCCGGCACCGTGTACCGCAATCGATTGCTGTCATGGATCATGACGGGGTGCGTCTCAACCTGTCAAGGGATTCTCACCGTGTTTGGGATATGACTGCAAACGACTGCGGGTAGGATGCGCCGAGCGTGCAGCGCACGTGGCCATTGTCGCGAAGGAGATCCCGTGAGCCGGAGACTGGCAGTGGGAGTGTTCAGCCCATCCGTCCTGATTCGGGTCGCCCGGCGCACAGGGCGCCTGGATGAGCACGACCTGATGATCGACGAGATCCCCGTCCTCTCGTCGCCGGCGCAGTTCCGCTCCCTGCTGGACGGCGACCTCGACGCGGTGCTGACCAGCCCCGACAACGTCGTGGCCTACCGCTTCGTCCCCGACAACCCTCTGGGTGTCACGGCCGACGTCACCATCGTGTCGGCGATCGACCGCGGACTGGGTCTCGCGCTGTACTCGCGCCCGGGCATCACCGCGGCCGACCAGCTGCGAGGAGCCACCGTCGGCGTCGACGTGCCGACGTCAGGGTTCGCGTTCGCGATGTACGCCCTGGCGGAGTCGATGGGACTCAGCCGTGACGACTACCACCTCGTGACGCTCGGTTCGACGCCAAAGCGTCTGGACGCGCTGCTCGCCGGACGGTGCGACGCCACGATGCTCAACGCCGGTAACGAGCTGAGCGCCGAGGAGGCGGGGTGCGTTCCTCTGGCCAGGGTCGCGGACGTATGCGCGCCGTACCTCGGAACGGTGCTGAGCGTTTTGGGGAGCGAGAGCCTCGAGACGGCCAGGCGTTTGGCTGCGGCGCTCCGGGCCACCGCTGACGACATCTGCTCGGGCAACGCGGACGAGGTGACGCTTGATGAGGTCATTGCCGCTCTCGGCCTTCGGCGACAGCTGGCGGCGCGCTATGTCGCACGGCTCAAGGATCCGCAGGAGGGTCTCGTCGCCGACGGGCGCGTCGACCTGCCGTCCCTGACAACGGTGGTCGACCTGCGCCGCAGGTACCTGCCGAGCGTCGTCAACGGGATCGACATCTTGGCCGGCGCGCTCGACCCCGGATCCGGCCTGGTCGCGGCCCTCGAGCCGCATGACACATGAACTTCGACATATGAGCGCCGACGTGACCGACGCCCGGATATCCCCCCGACGGCTGCTGCAGCTCACGGCGTTCGTCAGCACGCTGGACCGCTTCGCGATGCCGCCGATGCTGATCGCCATGGCTCGTGACCTCGACGTCCCACTGACGCAGATCGTGCAGGCGGCCGGTGCCTATTTCCTGGCCTATGGCCTGATGCAGCCTGTGTGGGGCATGGTCTCGGACCGGCTTGGGCTGGTGCGGACCATGCGGCTCGCGTTGATGCTGGCAGCCGTCATGACGACCGCAGCAGCACTGACGGGAACCCCGCTCGCCCTCGGGCTCGCCAGGGGCCTCGCCGGAGCATGCTTCGCCGCCGCCATCCCGGCAAGCCTCATCTACATCGGTGACACCGTCCCGGCGCAGCGACGGCAACGCGACGTCACCGATCTCATGGTCGGCGTGGCACTCGGCACGGCAGTCGCCTCGGCGGGAGCGGGCGTTCTCGCTCAGCTGATGAGCTGGCGGATTGCGTTCGTCGTGACCGGACTGGCCGCCCTCGCCCTGGTCGTCGCCCTGCGCCATCTCGCCGAGCCTCCACGGACGCGCGTGCAACGTCATCCGTTCGCCCCGCTGGCCCAGGTGGCGCGGTCAGGGCCGGCAAGGCTTGTCCTGTCGTTGGCCTTCGTCGAGGGAGCGGTGCTTCTCGGCATGCTCACGCTGTTGCCCCCGGCGGTCGAGGCGGCCGGCGTCGGCGCCGCAACTGCCGGCGCGGTCACAGCTGTCTTTGGCGTCGCCGTCTTCGGTTTCGCCCGCGTGGTGGGTGTGCTCTCACGTCGGCTGCACACATCGCGGTTGATCGCGCTCGGTGCCTGTTCCGCCCTCGTCGCCTGCTCGCTGGCGGCGCTGTCGCGGTCGCCCGCCATGGCCGTGATCGCGGCGGTGCTGCTCGGCCTGGCCTGGGCCGCCATGCACTCGTCGCTCCAGACGTGGGCCACCGAGGTGCTTCCGGCAGCCAGATCTACCGTGGTCTCGCTCTTCGCCGGGTCCCTCTTCATCGGCAGCGCGTTCTCTGCGCTGGTCGTTGCCGGACCCGCCGAGGCCAACCGGTATGGCGAGGTGTTCGCCTGGGCGGCCGCATTCATGGTCCCTCTGGGCCTCTTGGCGACACGGGGGCGAGCCAGATGGCGCCGACCAGAAGGGGAAGCCGCATGAGAAGCCGCACGAGGTGCCAGGAACGCCGCATGAGATGCCNNATGAGATGCCAGGAACGGTGCATGATGGGCGCTCGAGATGTCGAAGGTTAGGATCCTGACCGTGCAGACGCCAACCCTTCGCGATGTGGCAGCGGCAGCGGGGGTTCACGCCGCTACGGCGTCGCGGGCCTTGAACCCGAAGACCCGTCGGCTGGTCAACGCCGACACTGCCCGACGGATACTCCGCGCCGCTGAATCGCTTGGATACCAACCCAATCCGATCGCCCGCAGCCTGAAGACAGCCAAGTCAAGCACGATCGGACTGGTCATCCCTGACCTGACCAACCCGCTCTTCCCGCCGATCGTTCGTGGCATCGAGGACGTGCTCGGTCCGGCCGGCTTCAACGCCTGGATCGTCAACACCGACAACGATCCTGATCGCGAACGCACCCAGATCGAGTCGCTGCGCTCACGTCAGGTCGAGGGCCTGATCATCGCCACCGCTCGCCTTGACCATCCGCTGCTCGAGATGCTGCACGAGCAGGGCATGAAGATGGTCCTGGTCAACCGCCGGCTCGAGCATGTGGAGATCCCGTCCGTCACGCCTGACGACTCCGCCGGCATCGCCATGGCTGTGAAGCACCTCGTCGACCTCGGACACCGGCGGATTGTCCACCTGGCAGGACCACAGACGACATCGACGGGCTTGGTTCGGTCACGGGCCTTCCGGCACGCCATTCGTGACCACGGGCTGGACGAAGACACTTCGCTTGTCGTCGAGTGCGACTACTGGAACGAGGCAGAGGGCGCTCGTGCGCTGCGCTCCTTGCTGGACGGGGGATCGGAGTTCACGGCCATCGTCGCGGGCACCGATCTGATCGCCCTCGGGTGCTACGACGTGTTCGCCGAACGCGACATCTCCTGTCCCGACGACATCAGCGTGGTCGGCTTCAACGACATGCCCTTTCTCGACAAGCTCAAGCCGCCGCTGACCACCGTCAGGGTGCCGCACTACGCCATCGGAGCCGAGGCCGCGCGGATGCTGATCGAGACCATCGAGGAACCGAGCCGCCATGCTCGTTCGCTGCTGCTCCCGCTGTCTCTGGTCGTCCGGCAGTCGACCGCCCCTCCTCGCACCTGACTGGTCCTCGCACCAACGTTCCTCGACCCCAGGAGATGCCTTGGTGCTCCCTTACCCCAGCTTCTCCTCGGCGGAGATGTGGCGTCGGCGCGAGGCCGTGACGGCGGCGCTCTCTGAGGCGGGGGTCGAGCACCTGGTGGTCTACGGTGCCAACCGGGCGGGAAGCGGGGTGCAGTGGTTGACCCGTTGGCCGGTCACTCGAGAAGCGGCCGTCGTGCACACACCGGGCGAGGTCGACGCGCTGCTGGTGAACTTCTTCAACCACGTCCCCAACGCCCGCCGGATGGCCGTCGAGGCGGAGGTCCGGTGGGCAGGTCCGCGGACGGTGACCACNNGTGGTGGGAGCCGTGCCGTACCAAGCGTTTCAGGCGCTCGCGGAGGCGGTGGGGCGCGTTGTCGACCTGAACGTCGCGTACACCCGGCTGCGCATGATCAAGTCACCCGAGGAGCTGGAGTGGTTGCGCCGAGCCGCGGAGCTCACCGACCTCTCGTGCGCGGCATTGCGGGACAGCGCGGCCCCGGGGCATACAGAGCACGACCTGGCGGCGATGGTCGAGGGCAGCTACCTGCCTCTTGGTGGCAGCAACTACATCCACTACTTCTCGGTCACCCCCATGGACCGGCCGCGGCAATGCGTGCCCTCACAGTGGCCGAGCTCCCGGACCCTGGCGGTCGGGGACGTCCTCTCCTGCGAGCTCAGCACCAGCTGGGGCGTCGACTACCCCGGCCAGCTCCTGCGGACGTTCACGGTCGGAGCCGAAGCGACATTGCTGTACCAAGAGCTCCACGACGTTGCTTCGGCCGCGTTCGAGCGCATCCAGGCTGTACTGGCACCCGGCGCAACGTCTGCGGACATCGTCCAGGCAGCCGACGTCATCGAAGACGCGGGGTTCACCACGGTCGACGACCTGGTGCACGGACTCGGAGGCGGGTACCTGCCTCCAGTGTTCGGCTCACGCAGCAGGACGCTCGAGCCGCTCCCCGACGTCACGTTCGCTGCAGGGATGACCGTCGTGGTGCAACCGAACGTGACCACTGCGGATGGGCGCGCAGGAGTGCAGACGGGAGAGCTCCTGCACGTCACCAGCACGGGTTGCGAGCGGCTGCACACGTTCGCTCATGGGCTCGGACGGATCGCCTGAGCGTCGGCTCCGCCGAGGCCGTCGTCGACCTCGACATTCTCTGGTTTGAGCTCCAGGCCGGAGCTTGCGGCTTGGAGGTCGAGCAGGATCGCGAAGTCCTCGGTGACGCGACCGCTGCTCACGCT
>PKWT01000351.1 GCA_003132125.1 Micrococcales bacterium
CGCCGCTACCCAGGAGGTTCCGTTGCCGCTTCATGATCTGTTGACCCAGCATCCCGCCGTTCTATCCGCGACCAAGGCGGAGCGCGAGGCACGCGAGGCCGTCGCCAGTCTCGGAGCTCGTGACGGCCTGGCCGCCCGCCTGTGGGATGAGACGGCTGTGGCAGCGGCTCGACGTGGCGAGCCAACGCCGCCGCGACCGGAGCAGATGACTCCAGAAACCGTCTATCGCGAACTGCAAGACGACGTCGCCAACGCCCAGAAAGCGGCGAAGGCGGTCCTGGTGGACGTGGCGCAAGAGGTCGAAGACGAGTTGCTCCTGCGGCAGTCCGAGATCATGGCTGAGGTCGCGGCGATGCGGGATCGGGCCGTGGTGCTCGGTGCCGAGCTGTCCGATCTCGGTGGTACGGCTTCGCATCTGGACCGTGCCCGTGACATCGGCGTGCGTGGCCACCTGTCTTACCGCCCCGACCCGAGCGAGCTGATCAGAGTCGGAACTCCCGGCCGCGAGACGGTTTGGGTCCAAGCCTGATCCCACGCACTACCGAGACCGTGCTCGCGTAACACGGACGCAAACCCAGGCGTTTCTCCTGGTCGCTGCGCACTACTGCGATCTTCGGAGTTCCGTCATGGGTGTTCGCGTCATTGCCGTCAAGATCACCGGCTCGAGCGGGGACCTGGACAAGCGCCTCGCTGAGGCGAGGGCGTCGATCCGCTCGTTCGCCAAAGAGGTTGAGACCGGGCAGGTTGGCGCGACCAAGGCCACCGCCGGCACCGAGGCCGCCACCGCCAAGCTCGGGGTGACCGCACAGAAGACCGCGCAGAAGACCCAAGCCTCGTCGCGGACCATGGCCACTGGCATGCAGGCTGTAGGGATCGCGACGGGGAAGGCCGCAGACGAGACCGATCGGCACGCCAGGCTGGCCCTGCGGCTGAGTGAGTACTACTCGGTGGGTGGTTTGCGGGTTGCTGCCGGGTTGGGGCTGGCTGCGGCTGGGGCTTTCATGCTGGGGCGCCAGGTCATCACCGCGTTCACCAGTGGCATCCAGCTGAGTGCGCAGTTCGAGACGAACATGCGCAACGTCAACTCGATCACGGGGATGAGCGAGCAGGCCCTGGGTGGGTTGTCGCAGGCGGTTCTGGACCTGTCCAAGGCGTTGCCGCAGGACGCGAACAACCTCGCCTCCGGGCTGTATGACATCGCCTCCTCGGGGTTCCAGGGCGCGCAGGGTCTGTGGGTGTTGGAGGCGTCCGCGAAGGCTGCCACCGCCGGCATGTCGACCACCGCAGTGGCAGCGCAGGCCATCAGTGGTGTTCTGAACGCCTACGGCCTGTCTGCGGCGTCGGCCAAGGACGTGTCCGACTCCCTGTTCCAGACCGTCAACCTTGGTGTCCTGACCTTTGACGACCTCGGTCAGGGCATGGGTCAGGTCATCGGCACCGCGGCCGCCGCCGGGGTGTCCATCGACGGTGTCGGTGCGGCGATCGCCACGATGACCAAGGCCGGGATCAAGCCCGCCGAGTCGTTCACCGCCCTGAACCAGTTGCTCGCCCAGATGATCCAGCCCGGTGACGCCCTGTCCGCGGTGTTCAAGTCGCTGGGGTACGAGTCTGGTGCCAGTGCCTTGAAGGCGAAGGGCCTGGACGGGGTCATGGCTGACCTGCAACGGGTCACCGGCGGCAACGTCACCACCATGTCTGAGCTGTTCACCGACATCCGCTCCCTGAAGGGCGCGCTGGCGCTGACCAGCGACCAGGGCAAGCTGTACACCGACGTCATCGCCGGCTGGTCCGCCGCCCACGAGGCTGCTGGGGCGACCGCGCGGGCCCTGGCTGAGCAGATGAAAGCCACGTCCGCGCAGTGGACCCTCGTGGTGAACGCCATCAAGGCCGGCACGATCGAGGTCGGCCTGAAGCTGCTCCCGGTCCTGACGACGCTGATGAAGTCGATGATGGACCTGGCCCATTCTGGGATGCCGGACCTACAAGCCGGGGTGCGGGCCCTGAACCCGCTGTTCACCGCGTTGTGGGCCATCGGTGTGAACGTCGTGGCCGCGCTGAAGACCATCGCCCAGGTCGCCGCACCAGCCGTGGGGGCCCTCGCAGCCCTGGCTGGCGGGGTGACCATCGCGACCTTGACCAAGCTTACGCAGGTCCTCGCATCAATGACCGGGTTCCTGGCCGAGCACAAGGACATCGTCCTGGCGTTGGCCATCGTCTACGGCGCGAGCCTGTTGCCGTCGCTGGCCGCGGTGCAGATCGCGTTCAACAAGATGATCCTGACCCCCGTCATATTGGGCCTGACGGGTCTGATCACCGCGGCTGAGGGCGGCACTGTGGCGTTGCGGGCACTGGCTGCGTCGATGTTGACCGTGCAGACCGTCGCCACTCTGGGTATTGGTGCGGCCCTGTTCGTGGCTGCACGCGGGTTCATGCAACTGGACGACGCCACAAACAAGGCCAAGGCCACCTTCGAGCACCTGGGCACCGACATGGATGTCCTGGACCCGGCCAAGTTCAAGGCGGGCACCGACGCGCTGAGGGCGACCGCCCAGAAGGCTGCGGACGTCGGTAAGCAGTACACCGGCACGTTGGGTGTGATCAAGCTTGGTCTCGGGGAAACGTTCGGCGACGGCCAGCTTGGCAAGATCGCCGAGAACGGCTCCGAAGCAGCCAAAGCCATGGGTGTCGCCGGTGAGCGGTTTAAGAACGCGCAGACCAACCTCGCCGGGCTGCGCGCCACGACCAACCTCACCGACGAGGCCCTGATCAAGCTGGCCAAGAACCAGGGCATCGACCTGACCAAGGCACCCAAAGACGCCGCCGACGAGATGCTGAAGCTGAAGGCGTACACGGTCGACCTGGCGAAGCAGACCGGCCTGTCCACCAAGAACATGGCTGACAACCTCGGCCTGGACATCGACAAGATGGCCGCATTNNACTGATGTTCTGGGCCAGTACGACCCCACCGCGGGCGCTGACAAGGTTGTCGCAGCCAACGACAAGCTCGCGTCGTCCCAGCAGAACCTGTCCGACGTTGAAGCCAAGGTCGGGGCGAAGAAGAAGCGCACCATCAGCGACACCCAAGCCCTGGCCAAGGCGCAGAAGGATGTGGCCACCGCGCAGAAGGACGTCGTCGACGCCCAAGCCCAGACCGGCACCGCTGGTCTGAAGAACATGTACAAGGCGACGATCGCCGAAGCCACCCAGTTCTCCAAGGACATCACCACGGCCACCGCGAAGGGCCTGGATTACCGCGTGATCTCCCGGCTGCTCGAGCAGGGCCCGAAGCAGGCTGGTCCGATCTTGCAGACGATCCTGGCTGACCACTCGGGGGCGATGATCAAGATGGTCAACGACTCCGAGGCGCAGCTGGCCCGGCTGAACCTGGCCGTGGTGGCCCAGGCGAGGTTGACGGCGATCGCGGTCGGGTCGGCCACAGACCAGGCCGTCAAGGACCTCCCTGTCGCGATGCAGATCCAGCAGGCGACCATGGTCGACAAGGGCAAGCTGACCATCGAGCAGCTCGCGAAGAAGCTGAACGTGTCGGTGGCGGACATTCGTCGGATCTCGGACGCGTCGACCGGGTTCGGCATCGACATCGCCAACGGCCTCAAACCGTCGGACGCGGCGGTCACGAATCTGCAGAACAAGTTCAACGCGGGGATCCGCACCAAGATCATCGTGGATGATACGGCTGCGATCCCGGTGATCGACGGCGTGCTGTATGGCCTGCGCCTCCTCGACGGGTCCACCGCAACAGCCACGGTCAACGTGGTGGCCAACTTCGGGAAGGGCCTGGAGGGGTACCCGGGCAAGGCTGCGGACAACGTGCTCGTACCCAGCCCGCCGTTGGGGGCATTCACGCCGAAGAAGCCCAAGTGGGGCGGCGCTGATGGTGGTGTGGTCCCCGGCACATACCTCGGACCCAAGGTCGACAACGTGACGATCCGGGCCAACCCGCGCGAGTACATCCAGTCCGTCGCCGCGCACGACTTCTACGGCACCGACTTCATGGACGCGGTCAACAAGCGTCGCCTGCCCCGGTACGCCGACGGTGGGCCCTTGGGCTCAAGGGTTGCCTCGCCGTGGGGTGGTGGTGCGGTGCAGGTCGTCAAGGTCCCGATCAACGAAAGCCGCGACACCACCCACCAGTATGACCAGCCGATCAACATCGCGCATGCCATTTTCACTGATGGTGCGGACCTACGCGAAAAGGCTGATCGACAGAAAGCATTGAGGTCGCTCTGATGGCTGACGTTGCAGCGAATGTCCGCATCCTCCCTGAGGCGTGGACGGTTGAGGCCGCCCTCAGCCAGTTCCTGCAGGCGCACGACGACGCATGCGCGCAATGGGGCCTTCACAACGCCCAGGAGGGCAGCGCAGAAGCCAAATCCGCGGCGTTCACGGTCCTTGCCCAGGTCGCGGGCGTTCTCGCTATGACGATCCTCGACGCGCCTGGCCATCCCCTGCGAGAGGCGATGGCGAGTGCAGTTTCGCTGTACCAGCAAGCGGCCGTCTGGGGGTCGCTGACGACTCGAGCACCGAGCGCGACGTGGACGGAGTCCGCCAGTCAGACGACCGGCCGGATGTTCATGCGGACCAGCGGTCAGGCAATCGACAGGTGGACGGAGTGGGCGCCGCGGTTCTTCAAACTCGTCGCGCTCCCCGACCTTCCCGCTCCGAACCTCCTGCCGACATACATGGCCAGCGCGGTGCCCGCGTGACCGAGCAACGCCTCTCATTCCTTGAGAACCTCGCAGCGAACTTCGGCAAAGACGCCGTCACGTCTAGGTCGAAGGCGTGGGAACGGATCGCGCGACCGGAGCAGTTGCCACCCAAGGGCGACTGGCTCGTCTGGTTGATTTTGGCCGGCCGTGGATGGGGCAAGACCCGCTCCGGCGCCGAGTGGGTCGCCGACATGGCACGCAGGCATCCCGGCGCTCGGATCGCGCTCGTAGCCGCGACAGTCGCCGACGCTCGAGACACGATGGTCGAGGGCGAGTCCGGCATGCTCGCGGTACTCGACGACCGCGAGCTCCTTGGAGGCCGAGACAAGGCATGGAACCGGTCGATCGGCGAACTACGCCTCGCTAACGGGTCGCAGTTCAAAACGTTCAGCAGTGAGAAGCCGGGCCGCCTCCGCGGGCCCCAGCACAACTTTGCGTGGTGTGACGAGGCGGCGGCTTGGGAGGACGCGTTCAGGGGCACCGCGGTAGAAACGACCTGGTCGATGCTGCAGATGGGCCTGCGGCTCAAGGCGTTGCCGGGGTGGCCGGCTGACTACCGCCCATGTGCGACGGTTACGACGACACCGAAACCTGTCGCACTGCTTCGGGTTCCTGAGCATGTACTCGCCCGTGATGCGTCCAAGGCCGGGATCTGCCAGCAGGCCACGACCACGACGACGGGCGGCTCAACGCACGACAACCTCGACAACCTGTCCGAGACGTTCAAGACCGCTGTCATCGACAGGCTGGAGGGCACCACCCTCGGCCGGCAGGAGCTCGACGCTCAGATCCTGCTGGACGTCGAGGGCGCGATGCTCGACCGGGCCCAGATCGAGGCCTGTCGGGTGAACTCGTCCGAGATCCAGCAAGGTATTCGCGTCGTCTCGATCGACCCAGCAGTCTCCAACAACGACGACTCCGACGAGACCGGCATCGTCGTCGTTGGCTTCCGCAGCGGCCTTGATGACTCCAGTGGATACGGGGGGCATGGATACGTCATAGCCGATCTGTCCTTGCGGGGTTCACCTGACACGTGGGCGCATGCCGCATGGCGAGCAGCGTTGGAACACAACGCTTGCGCGATCATCGTCGAGGACAACCAGGGAGGCGACCTCTGCGAGAATCTCCTGCGCTCAACCATGGACGCGATCGCGTCAGAGGAACGCCGACAGGGCATCCGCCGGCTTTACTGGCCCCCCCTGGAGCGTGTCCACCCGTCTGGGCGTGGAGCCGGCAAGTGGGCTCGAGCAATCCCGATCAGAGGGCTCTACGAGCAAGGCAAAATCCATCACGTCATCAACCCGGACAACCCTGCCGAGCTCGACCAGCTCGAGGAACAGCTGACGACGTGGACCGGCGACTCGAAGCAGAAGTCCCCGGATCGCGTCGACGCCATGGTTCATGGGCTCCGGTGGCTGATGCTGCCCAGCGAGCGAAAGTCCAAGGCCGGCAAGGGTGTCGCGAACCTGGCCGCTCGCCGTGCAGCCGCCGGGCGCCGCTGATGCCTCAGAAGGTGGCCACCCTGAAGAAGGCGTACACGACGATCGCGAAACCGATCAGCGCCGTCGTGATCACGACGGCCGATGACACCCCACCACCTGGTCGCTGCCGGCCACACTTTGGGCACGTCTCGGCCCTCTTCGCGACCGTCTCGCCGCACGCCTTGCAAGGCCTCATCTTCTCCATGCGAATCTCCCCTGTGAGGTTGTTGTTGGGGTCAGCAGACTCCTGGTGGGTGCCCGTCCGCCATCGGCCGCATGGCTATTTGTCAACAGTCACCCACCCCTTGAACGCTCGTCCCGGAGGACGCCTTGCGCACCTTTTTGCATGACCAGTGGTCGCCCCTCTCGCATGTCGACACCCTGGGCGACGGTGCCACCGGCACGGCACGCCCCCAGAACGTGGCGCAGTGGGTGGACGACGTCGACGCCCGCCGGCTCACCGCGTACCGGATCCTGTCCGCCTACGTGGACAACGTCAGGCGCTACTACCTGCCTGACGCGCTGTGGCAGGCCCGTGCGCAGGGGTTGGACTCGTCCGGGATGATCCCGACCACCTCGTCCAGCAACGGCTCTGAGGCGGCGAAGATGCGCGAGTACGGTCACGCCGGGCTGATCTGCGACGCCACTCGCTCCCTGGTGCTGGGTGAGGACCAGACCATCGTCGTGGTCGACCCCACCCAGGAAGGCGACACCGAGAACACCGCAACCGCGAAGGTTCGGGACTGGTTGGAGGCGTGGGCCACCAAGGAACGCCTGGTCGGCAAGCTCCTCACCGGCGAAGAGACCACGATCACCGACGGCGACGGCGTGTACGCCCTGGGCTGGTCCCCCAAGGCCGACAGGCCCCGCCTGAAGGTTTACGACCCGGGCTTCTATTTCCCTGACCTGCTCGCCGCAGACAAGCCCGAGTACGCGGACTGGGACGACGATGACTTCCCACCCGTCGTGCACCTGGCCTGGGAGACCGAACAGGACGACGGCAAGTCCATCCTGCACCGCACCACCTGGCGCATGGTCAAGCTCGACCAGGGCGTGTCAGCGCCGTGGGGTGGGACTCGTGACTGGACCTGCGTCATGGAGGTCATCGAGATCGGCACCGACCGCCTCCAGCCCGGCTGGACGATCTACAACCTGCCAGCCGACGCCGACGCTGTCACGATCGTGAAGCCGGCCACCGACCTGGGGGTGGACTTCATGCCCGTCGTGCACGTGCCCAACGATGAGCCGGGCGGGCGGCACTTCGGACGCTCCACCCTGATGCGGGTGGCGATGATCCTGGACGACCTGATGGGCGCCGACACCGACCTGTCCATCTCCTCGGAGCTGTCCGCCCCCGCCGCGACCGTGATCAAGGGCGCGGGGTCACCCACGCTGGATGGTGGGCCGGGCGCGCAGTGGAACCTGCCCGCCGGCGCTTCCGCTGACCAGCTCGACACCAGCAAGTCCCTTGATGCGCAGCTGAAGTACGCAGCCCACCTTCTCGAGATGCTGTCGCAGAACACCCGACTGGCCATGGTCCTGCTGGGCAAGGTCGACGTGGCCGCCGCGCCCAGCGGTTACGCGTTGGAGCTCGGCTTCGCCCCCACGTCCGCTCTGGTTCGTGAGCTGCGCAACGTCCGCTCAGTGAAGTACCCGCTGCTGCTGAAGTTCGCCGTCCGCCTCACGCAGGCCAACGACCCGACCCAGATCCCCGCCGGGGTCACCCCTGACCTGAGCATCGACCTGGGTGCGGCGCTGCCGGCGGACCTGCCCGCGGCGATCGAGGCCGTGAAGGACCTGCTACCCATCCGGGCGATCAGTACGGCCACGGCGGTGCGGATGCTGTCGAGGGCTGGGTTGCCGATCGAGGACGCGGCCGCTGAGGTGGCGTTGATCGAGTCGGAGGCACTCGCCGGCGGGCACATCTTCAACGCACCGGCGGCCGTGGCATGACCGCGAGCAAAGCCTGCGAGCATCCCGGATACTGCCTCTGCTGCCGCAGGGAGAACGTCACCCTCCGCGGTGGTAGAACCACGATCTGCAGCGTCTGCATCCACCACCAAAACGATGACAGCGGCGGCTGGACCAAGCGGGACGTTCACCACCGGCAGATGTGGGAGAACAACCTCGCCGATGCCCAAGACGCCTACCTCGAGCTCCTCAGCACCATGGAACGCGAGATGACCAGGCTGCGGAAAGTCCTGGAGGCTGCAGGCATCTCGTCCGTCGCCCCTGACCCCATGGCGGCCGCGCTCGAGCGGATCCGCGAGCTCAACCGCCAGGGCATCAGCGACAACACCGTCATCGCCACCGCGCTGAGGGACGAGGGCTACACGCCGCCTTTCGCAGATCGCAACTGGAGCGGGGCGATGGTCCTTCGGCTTGACCGGCACTTGGCGAAAGCCTGCTGAGCACCACCTCTGTCAAGACGTGGGAAGAGCACCACCCCTTGGGAGGTGGTGCTCTTCCCTGTGCCCGGTGGCGCGCTACCGGGCAGCGGCGAGCGACCTCACGGGCGCACGCTTGACCGTGAGCGACCGCAAGTCCGCGGCCTTCTTGATCATCAGCAGACCGAGAGCCTCAGCAGCGTCGGCGTCCATCCAACTCGTGAACTCATCCTCGGTGCCGGCGTTGTTCGTGAGCGCAGCGTCCGCGGTCTCCCACACGTGGAACGGGTCCACAAGCTCGGCAAGGTCGATGGTGCCCGGGACGAGGCCGATGCCGGCATTGACGTCAAGGCGGATCCGCATCGTCATCGCAGGCACCCCTCAAGCTTGGCCACAGCAGCGTTGAGTCGTGTCTCCGCGCGCGAGCCGGCCATGGGTCGCACCGACTGACGGACCGGTGCCTCGGGCTCGTCCAGGTCGATCACGCGGACGTGAACCTCCGGCTTCCCGGCATGACCCGGCAGGAATGGGGCACGGAGCTCAGTGGTCCAGAAGATGCCAGCAGCCTTGTCGACAACACCGGCTCCTGGGCTCACGTGGTGGCCGTAGCCGGGCTGGCCGGGCAGTTCGTGGCAGGCGCCACGGTCGCACCACTTCGGGTGCCTCACCGTCGTCCGGTTGAAGTTGAGGACGGTGGCTGTGCTGGTCGCTAGGATGATATTCACGGTCGTTCTCCTTGTCTTGAAGGTGATCGGTCGAGGCTCTGGTTGGTGGCTTCACTCACTGGCCAGAGCCGTTTTCTTGTCTAGTCCTATCCCGGTCCAGATGTGGGGGATAGCTGGTTTCTTTGCCAAACTCGTACCTGTTGTGGGGTCACTCTGAGCTGAGCGGGTGGTGTCTTGGGGCAAGTTCCCTGCTAACGGCTTGCTACGCCACCCCTCCAAACCGGTGGCGACAGACCCGGTTGTCGGGGGTCCCCCTCCCCCACGACTGAGCACAAACCAGAGCCCACCACGACGTGACAGGACGACCCGCGACCGACTTCTAATCTCTAGGTCGCAGGTTCGAGTCCTGCCGGGGGCGCCACCGTGAGAAACCACGACTGGCCTGTCCCCGACGTCACGCCCCGGAGGCTGGTGGGAGCCGCCGTCTAGGGTGGAGTCCGTGACCCAGAACACCAACCAGCGCGCGACCAACGACCGGATCGTCTGGATCGACTGCGAGATGACCGGCCTCAGCCTGACCACCGACGCGTTGATCGAGGTGGCGGCACTGGTCACCGATTTCGACCTCAACCAGCTCGGTGACGGCATCGACCTGGTCATCAAGCCTCCGGCCGAGGCGCTCGAGCAGATGGACGACTTCGTCCGTGACATGCATACCTCCAGCGGTCTGCTCGATGAGCTTGCCGACGGTTTCACGATGGCCGAGGCCGAGCAGGCGCTGCTTGTCTACGTGCGCGAGTGGGCGCCGGATGCGGTGAAGGCCCCTCTGGGCGGCAACACCGTGGGGACGGACCGCGGGTTCCTTGCACGCGACATGCCCGAGCTCGAGTCGCACCTGCACTACCGGATCATCGACGTCTCCTCGATCAAGGAGCTGGCCCATCGCTGGTTCCCCCGGGCGTACTACAACTCCCCCAAGAAGGTCGGCGGCCACCGGGCTCTCGCGGACATCCGGGAGAGCATCGCGGAGCTGCGCTACTACCGCGAGGCGATCTTCGTGGCGCCTCCCGGTCCTGATTCCGAGACCGCAAAGGCGATCGCGGCACGTTACGAGATTGGTCCCGAGACGGCCTGAGACCGGCGGTCGGCTGATGGAGGCAAGCCGCTGACAGCCCAGCCGGCCTGACGAAGACAGGTTGGCCACGCGCCGAGTCCCCAAACCTCACGATCCTTCAGCTCGGCACGGACGCGGCCGGGTTTCGGCACAAGCACCCGTTCGGAACAGGTACGATGAGCGCCGCTGAACGCGACCGTCGTCAATGGCGGTCGCTCGGCATGGTGGGTGTAGCTCAGCTGGTAGAGCGCCGCCTTGTGGTGGCGGATGTCGCGGGTTCAAAACCCGTCACTCACCCGCATGTTTCGTGGGCCGGTGCCCCCTCGCGAGGGGGCACCGGCCCACGAACGTTTTGCCAGCCTCTGGCGCAGNNGACAACAACGATCCAGCACCTGACCCGGATGGACTGCAACCGCGCAGGTGCCCGATGCCCAGCTAGGGCAGCCCTGGCCTCAGCCGGCGTCTTCCAAGACGAGGATCTCTGTGACGGCCCTGAACCCCGACGACCCGGGACAGTAGAAGGGCGCGGTCGATTCGGCGCTTGAGGGCGTTCCGCTCTTCGTCGGACAGCCCGCCGCAGACTCCCGCGTCCTGACCGGACTCGATGGCCCATGTCAGACAGGTGGCAACGACCTCGCAGCGACGGCAGATGGCCTT
>PKWT01000013.1 GCA_003132125.1 Micrococcales bacterium
TCGTCCAGCTGCCGAGCGAGACGGACCCGATCCACCACCCCGCGAAGGCGCTGGCCCGCCGCAACGTCGTGCTCGACCGGATGTACGCCCTGAACCTGATCACCGAGAAGGCCTGGAGCGCCGCCAAGAAGACCAAGCTGGTGACCCACCCCAAACCCGCACAGAGCTCCTGCGCGCTCTCGCCATACCCATACTTCTGCAACTACGTCAAGGCGTGGTTGCTGGAGCAGCCGGCGCTGGGCAAGACGACAAAGGAACGCAACGATGCGATCAACCGCGGCGGGCTGACCATCCAGACGACCCTCAACCCCAAGATGCAGGCGGCCGCCCAGAAGGAGCTGACCGTCAAGGTGCCGATCGGCAACCGCGCGGACATCGGCGCAGCCGCCGCCATCGTTGAACCCGGCACCGGCCACGTCCTGGCCATCGCACAGAACACGACCTTCTCCAACAAGAGGTCACCCGGCAAGACAGAGGTGAACTGGGCGGTCGACCAGAAGTACGGCGGCTCCGGCGGCTTCGCGTTCGGCTCGACCGCCAAGATGTTCGCCGTCGCTCAGGCGCTGCGGTCCGGTATGCCCATCACCTCGATGATCTACGCGCGCCCTGCCGATGCAACGCACCCGGCGTACTTCTACCCCTCCGACTTCCACGACAAGTGCACGATCTTCTCGCCGTGGGCCGTCCACAACGATGAGGGCACGCGCAACGGTCCGATCAGCCTGACCGACGCGACAGCGTTTTCGGTCAACACCGCGTTCGCCGGGCTCGTCGCCAAACTCGGGGCATGCTCAGTTCGGGACCTGATGACCCAGATGGGGCTGCACAAAAGCAACGGCAACCCGATCACTGCAGGACCGTCAGCAACCACCCTGGGTTCGGACAGCACGTCACCACTGACGTTGGCCTCGGCATACGCCACGGCCGCCTCAGGCGGCACGTACTGCGTGCCCTCCCCGGTGCTCACCATCACCACCAGCGACCACAAGGCGCTCAAGCTCCCCAAGAGCCCGTGCAAGAAGGTCCTCGAGCCTGACGTGGCCAACGGTGTCACCAAGATCCTCAAGACCGTCCTGACCCAGGGCACCGGCTATGGCAACAGCCTCGACGGTGGACGCCCCGCAGCCGGCAAGACTGGTACGGCCGGTAACAGCCTGCCCAGCGGCGGCACCAACGAGACCTGGTTCGTCGGTTACACCCCGCAGCTGTCCACCGCGGTCTGGGTCGGCACGCCAGATGACCCCCACAACACCGCCAGACTCTATAACGTTCAGCTCGGCGACACGTTCTACCCGGGTGAGATCTTCGGTGCCACCATCGCGGCGCCGATCTGGAAGCAGATCATGGACGGCGCTTCAGCCGGCATGCCGGTCCACGACTTCGCCGACCCAGCGGCATAACCCCCGTCAAGACGAAGCCCCGCGGGAGGCACTAGCGACCTCCTCGTTGCTCTTCGGGATGTCGTGCGAGGAGTGGTATTCGACCCCGGCCTGATCTCGGGAGTAACCGTGCAGTCGGAGCAGGCAGTAGCTCGCGACTACGCCGGGAGCTGGTTCTACGCGTTGCGCTGATCTGTCACTTGGGCTTGCGTCCGACCATGCCGCGATCCGCGCGGGTGGACGACATGCGTCATACCGCAAGGGGGGCGTGCGCTCTTGCCCGATGAGCCATCGTCAACGGGATGACTATTGGCACCGGTTCGCTGACTCGGATGGGCGACTACAGCGGCACGACCTGGAAGACCGGATAGTTCGAGGCGACCATCTCGAACGCCTGACCGGCTCGTCACGGTCGACTGGGATGTGCGGGCGGCCTCCTGGCACCCTCTTGACGTACTGCTTGATCACCGGCGCCCGCTCCTCCACCGGCATCTCGACGAGCCTGACCGCTCGCGCCCGGCGCCGCCGCAGGGTTGCGCAACCTCCCGCGGCACGCACGTTCTGGACCCAGTTGCACTCACCGAGCATCGAGACGACGTACCACTGGCCCCCGACGTCCGCCATGCCGAGGGGGAACCGGGTGACCGTTCCGGTACGTCGACCGCGTACTTCGAGCGTGACCCAGCGCCTCGGCAGAAGGCCGAGGCGCGTCACCATGTTCCAGAACCGCGCGTACCGCCGGGCAGTCGCGTTGCCGCGCCGCCGACGTACATCGCCCGCAGCCTGTCGTTCTGTCGCCTGCTCACCGTAGAACCTCCCGTACGTCGGTGCCTCGGCGCCGCCGGGAATTGTTGCAGCGGGAGATATCGGCGGACGTCCCCCCGACTAGCCACCGCCAGGTGGCTATCCGAAGCGTCACGGGCGGATCTGCTTGCGAAGGCAATAAGTCCAGTAACCGGGGTAGTCACTGGGCACCGGTCGCCGTTCGTCTGTCGGGACCCACTCTCGTAGCGGGGGCGCCCGCCCGCCCCGTGATAAGACGGACTGGATGAAACGATGTCGACGGAGGTGATCGCAGTGACTGACGCCTATGCGATCCAGGCGCGGCTCTATGACCTCGTCGTCGAGCCGCTCAACGGGCCACTTCGCGCAGCAGCCCACCGGCTGTGCCCACCTCGTCCGGGGTGGACCGTCCTTGATGTCGGCTGCGGCACTGGATCGGCGCTGGCGGAGTATGCAGCAGCGGGCTGCCACGTGATCGGTGCCGATCCGTCTCCCGCGATGATCGCGCAGGCGCGTGACCGGTTGGGCGGTGCAGCAGACCTGCGACTCATCGACGGTTCTAG
>PKWT01000472.1 GCA_003132125.1 Micrococcales bacterium
TGTTCGTGACCGTGGCCAGGGTGGTGATCGGCACCGCAAGAGCCCCGAAGGCAACGGGGGCCGTGTTCGCGACGAGCGCGACCGTGGCAGCCTTGAGGGGTTTGAAGCCCAAGGCGATGAGCATGACGCTGCTGATGGCAGCGGGGGCGCCAAAGCCAGCAAGCGCCTCCATCAATGCGCCGAAGCAGAAGGCAATGATGACCGCCTGGATCCGCTGGTCGTCACTGACCTTGGCGAATGACCGCCGAAGGACGTCGAAGTGCCCCGTCACCACGGTCATGTTGTAGACCCAGATCGCGTTGATGACGATCCACAGGATCGGGAAGAACCCGAAGGCGGCACCCTCGGCGCCCGCCATGATGGCCTGGACGGCGGGCATCGAGTACGCGACGACGGCCACGACCAGGGAGACCCCCAGCGACACCAGCGCCGCCTTCCAGGCAGCCATCCGCAGGACGCCGAGCAGGACGAACAATGTGAGCAGGGGAAGCATGGCCACGAGCGCGGTAAGCGCAAGCGATCCGGACACGGCATCGATAACTGGGCGATACATGGGTCACCTCGTCTTTGGTAGGAGTGTGCTTCATGTGCTACTTCGCGGAATCATTGGAGGCGGGTTGGGGGGACTGCCGTGGGAGCCGCACCGAGGGACTCGACGGAGAGACCACGGATCGAGGCGTCGATCACCTCGATGGTGTGGGCGAGCCCGATCCGGCCGCCACTGCGCTCGACCGATGAGGCCACCTGCATGAGGCAGCCGGGGTTGGCCGTGACGAGCATCTGGGCCCTGGTCTGCAGGACATTCGCCGCCTTGCGGTCACCGAGCTCGCGTGCGGCGACAGGGTTAAGGATGTTGTAGATTCCCGCAGAACCGCAGCACAGGTCCGCGTCGGCGATCTCGTGCAGCTGCAGACCGGGTATGCCGGTCAACAGCTCACGCGGCTGGGCGCGGACGCCCTGGGCGTGCCCGAGGTGACAGGCATCGTGGTAGGCGATCGCCATCGGAAGCGGGTGCCGGGGCGCCACAGTCCCTCTCTCGTGCAGGAACTCGGAGATGTCACGGACGCCGGCGGCGAACCTCTGGGCTCGTTCGGCATAGGCCGGATCGCCGGCCAGCAGGTCGGCGTACTCCTTCATCGACGACCCGCAGCCGGCCGCGTTGACCACGACAGCGTCGACCCCGGCCCGCTCGAACTCATCGATCAGCGCGCGGGCAAACCCCTGGGCCTCGGTCTCGCGGCCGTTGTGGGCAGAGAGCGCACCACAACAACCCTGGGCTGCGGGCGCGATCACGTCGAACCCCTCAGCGGCCAGGACCCGCGCCGTGGCTGCGTTGACGCCCGGGAAGAACTCGCGCTGGACACAGCCGAGCAGCATGCCCACCGTCCCGCGCCGCTCACCCTGCGCGGGAGTGCGCTCGGGCACGCGTTCCGCACGACCGAGCGTCGGAGCCAATGCCTCCATGGCTGCCAGGGTCGGTGAGATCCGTTGCAGCACACCGGATTTGCGCAGACGTCGGGAGAGCCCGCTGCTTTGGTGAAGCCGCAGCGGTCCGCGCATCAGACGCAGCCGTCGCGGATGTGGGAAGAGCGCGAAGATCGCACCGCGCAGCGCCCGGTCAGCCTTGGGCCGCGCGAACCGGCGCTCCACCTGGGCCCGGGTCGCCTCGATCAGCTTGTCGTACTGCACACCGGACGGACAGGCGGTGACACAGGCCATGCACCCGAGGCAGGCGTCGAAGTGCTCTACCATCGCGGGGGTCATCGGCTCACCCTCGATGCCCTCGCCCATGAGGTAGATGCGGCCTCGGGGCGAGTCCATCTCCTCGCCCCAGAGCGCGTAGGTGGGGCAGGTGGGCAGGCAGAACCCGCAGTGGACACAGTCGGCAACCAGGGTGGCCGACGGCGGCCGGTGGTCGTCGAACGCTGGCTCGCCGGGCGGCACGGGCGCCAAGGACAGCGGTGCGTCGGTGCCGAGCGTGCCGGTCATGGCCGACGCCGGTCCACCGGTGTGGTCTGGGTGAGCCATCTAGATTCCTCCGACGAAGCGGCCTGGTGCGAGACGGTTCTCGGGGTCGAACTGACGCTTGACCGCGCGCATGAGCTGCAGTCCGCCGACCGGGCCCCACACGTCGAGGTCGGCCTTGAGGTCACCCGGAGCCTCAAGAACGACGACAGTGCCGCCGAAGGACGACGCATGTTCACGCAGGCCGGCGACCCACCGAGCCAACGCCTGGGCGTCAGCCACACCGGCGAGTCCGACAGTGATCGCGCCCACGCCGACACTTCCGCGCACGTGCGCGGTGAGCCCGGTCGCAGCGCAGATGTCGTCCAACGTCGTGAGCAGGTGTGCAAGCCCGGCGATCTCGTGGGTGAGCTTGAGCAGCACGTCGCCGTCGGCCACGGGCTCAGCGCCCCACCAGTCCGGGGCGTCGTCACCAGCGGTCGCGCCGGTGCCCATGAGGTCGAGCGCCTCGGCGGTGCGGCTCTCGACGCCGGGGGAAATCCCCTCGAGCAGAAGACAGAGCGTGGCACCGCCGGTCGCGGGCCGGTCCAGCTCGAGGGCCGTGGGGACCAGCTGGGAGTGCACCACCTGCTGCACGAGCGTGGGTATGCCGTCGGGATGAGTGACCGGGACGCTCACCCACCTGCGAGCCTGAGGCAGCGGGTGCAGGCGGAAGGCGGCCTGGGTGATCACGCCCAGCGTGCCGAAGGCTCCGGTGAGCAGCTTGCCCACGTCGTAGCCCGCGACGTTCTTCACGACCTTGCCGCCCGAGTGCGCGACGACACCGTCGGCCCGGACGAAAGTCACCCCGATGAGCAGGTCACGGACCGGGCCGTGGAGAAGCCGGGTCGGGCCGGTCGCAGCGGTGGCGACCAGACCGCCGACCGTGCCACGGCGAGCGGGATCCACCCCCAGCCACTGACCGGTGCCCGCGAGGGAGGCCTGGAGGTCGTCGAGTCGCATCCCGGCGCCCACCACGACGATCAGGTCGCCGGCCGCATGCTCGACCACAGCGTTCATGCGCGTCGTGTCGAGCACCAGATCCACGCGCTCCGGCCTGGCACCCCAGGTGAGCTTGGTGCCCGAACCACGCACCACGACCGCCAGGTCGTGGCTGGCTGCAACCCGCATCACGGCAGCGGTCTGCTCGGTGCTGTCAGGCTGCGCCACCCAGCGGGTCGGTATACCGTCCACGGCATCCGCCTCTGTGGCGCCGACGGTGTGACCTTCCGTTGCGGCACCGAGCTCTTCCAGGATGACGTCGCCCATCAGAAGACCTCCGCGAGGCCGGCGTCGGCCAGTGGATGGGCGCCCTTGTGCCGGCCAGGGACCTCACCGCACAAGCGTGGGGTGGGGAAGATCTTTCCCGGGTTTGAGATCGACGACGGGTCAAAAGCACAGCGCACCAGCTGCATCGTGTCAAGGTCGTCATCACTGAACATTCGTGGCATGTACTTGGCCTTGTCGGAGCCGACCCCGTGCTCACCGGTGATCGAGCCGCCATACTCGATGCACAGATCCACGATCGCGCCGGAGACTTGTTCGGCCCGGTGTGACTGGCCCGGCACCGCGGCGTCGAACAGCACCAGCGGGTGCAGGTTGCCGTCGCCGGCGTGGAAGACGTTGGCAACGCGCACGCCAGCTTCGTCCGAGATCGCAGCGATGCGTCGCAGCACCTCCGGAAGCGCGGTCCGCGGGATGACGCCGTCCTGGACGATGTAGTCGGGACTGATCCGCCCGACCGCGGCGAAGGCGGACTTGCGACCCTTCCAGAACAGGGCCCGCTCGGCGTCATCGGCCGCGATGCGGATCTCGAACGCACCGTTGTCGCGACAGAACGCCTCCACCTCGTCGAACTGGTGGGCCACCTCTGCGGCCGGACCGTCGAGCTCGACGATGAGCACTGCGCCTGCTCCGCCGGGGTAGCCACAGTGGACCGCCGCCTCGGCGGCCTCGATCGCAAGTGCGTCCATCATCTCGATCGCCGCCGGGATGACCCCGGCCCCGATGATCGCGGACACGGCCGCGCCGGCCTGGTCGGTGTGTGGAAAGGCCGCGAGCAGGGTACGCACGGCCTCGGGCGTGCGGGTCAACCGGACGGTCACCTTGGTGGCGACGCCCAGGGTTCCCTCCGATCCCACGATGGCACCCAGCAGGTCGTAGCCCGGTGCGTCGACCGCCTTGCCACCGATCTGCACGACCTCGCCACCGGGGGTCACCAGCTCAAGCCCGGTGACGTGGTTGGTGGTGAAGCCGTACTTCAGGCAGTGGGCGCCACCCGAGTTCTCGGCGACGTTGCCACCGATCGAGCAGATCTGCTGGCTCGAGGGATCAGGTGCGTAGTAGTAACCCTGGGGCTGGGCAGCCCGGGTCAGCTGGAGGTTGACCACGCCGGGCTCGACGACAGCCCGCTGGTTGGCCCGATCGATCTCGAGGATCTCACGCATCCTGGACATCACGATCAGCACGCCGTCCGCGTGCGGGAGCGCTCCGCCGGAGAGGCCGGTGCCTGAGCCTCGCGCCACGAATGGCACCCCGGCGGCCGCGCACGCCCGGACGACGGCCGCAACATGGGCTGTCGTCTCGACCAGCACCACGAGCGCGGGGGTCACCTTGTGGTGCGTCAGTCCGTCGCACTCGTACGTACGCAGGCGCTGGTGGTCCGTGATGATCGCGTCGCCACCCAGGAGGGGGCGCAACTGATCAGCAAGCCCGCGCGCATCCATGCCTCAGGGCATCCGCTCGTATGCCGGGAGGGTGAGGAACTCGGCGAAGTCGTCGGCGATGGCGACGTCGACGAAGGTGGCGCGCGCCTGCGCGTAGTCACCGGGCTCGCCGGGCAGCTTGGCGATCTCCTCGTCGACGATGCGTTCGACCAGCTCGCGGGTCACGACCTCAGCGGTGTCGGCGAGCACGATGTCGTTGTGCAGCCACTGCCACACCTGCGAGCGCGAGATCTCGGCGGTGGCCGCATCCTCCATCAGGTTGAAGATCGCCACGGCTCCGGTGCCCTGCAACCAGGACGCGAGGTACTGGATGCCCACGCTGATGTTGTTGCGGAGCCCGGCCTCAGTCACGTTGCCGGGTGTCGCGGCGACGTCCAGCAGCTGTT
>PKWT01000218.1 GCA_003132125.1 Micrococcales bacterium
GGTCCGCCGGACGGCTTGGTGTCCAGGACGGTCCCTGCGGGGTTCGCCTCGGGCGGAGCCGTGGGTCTACCCACCGCCGCCAGCGTGCTTCTGGTTCACGTCGTGGGCCAGGTGCGTCGTCCGGGTGTCGTTCGCCTGCCCCCGGGTTCGCGAGTCCTCGACGCGGTCCGGGCAGCGGGCGGTGCGACGTCGTCGGCTGACCTCAACCATCTCAACCTGGCTCGTCCGGTCGCCGATGGTGAGCAGATCGTGGTGCCCAAACCGGGGGAAAGCATCGTGCAGGGAGGGACCGCGGGCGTTGGGGGAGCCGGGGCGGGATCGTCTGCTGGCGTGGGTTCCATCGGCGGTCTCGTCAACCTCAACACCGCTGACGCAGCCGCGTTGGATTCGCTACCTGGCGTGGGTCCCGTTCTCGCACAACGGATTCTGGACTGGCGCACCCAACATGGTCGCTTCACCTCGGTCGATGAGCTCGGCGAAGTCTCTGGCATCGGCGACAAGATCCTGGCCCAGCTCAGGCCGAAGGTCACGGTCTGAGGTTGTCGGGTCGCACAGTGACTGCTGAGAAGTCGGACGACGCGGAACCGGTCCCGATCGACGCCCGGCTCCTGGTGCCGGCGCTGCTCGCCTGGATCGCCGTAGCCGCCATGTTGTCCTTGCGGCCGCTGGTCCTCACGGTGATTGCCGCCACCTTCGCGGGGCTTGGCCTGACGGTCATGCACCATCGATGGCGTCGACGATCGTGGGTCACCAGCACCGCTGTCACACTCTTGGGCACCGCCCTCGCCCTGGTCGCCACCGCCGCCCACTCGAGCGTCCGCGAAGCAGGCCTCGTCCCCGGTCTGGCCGCCCAAAGGGCCATGGCGACGATCGAGGCCGTGATCGTGACGGACCCGCGGGTGGTCATGACCAAGGGCGTTCGCCCCACCGAGCTCGTCATCGTCAAGGTGTCGGTCCGCACGGTCGTGGGCAGAGGTCAGCGGAGCGAGTCATCGACGCCGGTGATGGTGTTCGGCGACACGTCGTGGGCGCATGTGCGGTGGCGTGAGCGCGTGCGTATCAGCGGGCGCTTCGATGTCGCCGATCCCGGTGATGACGTCGTGGCGATCTTCAACCCGTCCGGGCCGCCCGCCTCTGTGGGAGAGCCGGGCCGGATCGCCGACGTGGCCGAGCAGGTGCGTTCGGGCCTTCGCGATGCGGTGTCTGGATTGCCGCTCGATGCACGAGGGCTGTTGCCTGGCTTGGTGATCGGCGATACCAGCCGGACGCCGCAGTCGCTGACCGACGCCATGTTGAAGACCGGCATGACGCATCTTTCGGCCGTCTCCGGCAGCAATGTCGCGGTGGTGCTGGTGGCCGCAATGGCGTTGTGTCGAGTCGTCGGTGTGCGGCGTCGTTGGCGCCCGCCGGTTGCCCTGCTCCTGCTGGCCGGTTTCGTCATCCTCGCCCGACCCGAGCCCAGCGTCCTGAGGGCTGCGGTCATGGGCGTCATCGGGCTCCTCGGTCTGAGCACGTCCCGTCGCCGGATTGGCATCCCGGCGCTGTCCGGCGCCGTCCTCGTCCTGCTGTGCATTGACCCGTGGCTGTCTCGATCCTTCGGTTTCGCGCTGTCGACGCTGGCAACGCTCGGTTTACTGCTCTTTGCCCGGCCATGGGGTGCGTGGTTCGCCCGCTTCCTTCCGCGTCGGCTCAAGGGCCTCGGCGTCGCGATCGCCATTCCTGTTGCGGCACAAGCGATGTGCGGCCCGGTCGTCGTCCTGCTGCAAGGCTCGGTCACCCTGATCGGAGTGGTTGCCAACCTGCTCGCGGCCCCGCTCGTCGCGCCCGCCACGGTGCTGGGGGTGTCCGTGGCCCTCGTCGCGCTGATCTCGCATCCACTCGCGGTTCTGCTCGGCTGGCTTGCAGCCTTGCCCACTCTCGGTATTGCCTGGGTCGCGCGCGCCTGTGCCGGCGTCCCGATGGGCACCATGCCCTGGCCGGACGGTGCACCTGGCGCGATCCTCTTGGCACTCTTGACGATTGGCTTGCTGTTCACCGGCCCGTGGCTGATGGCGACGATCCGCGGCCGCCCCTACCTTGTCGTCGCGCTCGTTGTGCTGGCGCTGGCTGCAGCATGGCCCACTGGCCGGCTCGTATGGCCCTCACCGGGCTGGCGCATCGTGGCCTGCGACGTCGGTCAGGGTGACGGGTTGGTGCTCGCCAGCGGCCAGGGTCACGCGGTCGTGGTTGACGTCGGGCCGGACTCCGCAGCCATCGACGGATGCTTGAAACGGCTGAAGGTGGAGGTGGTGGATGCCCTTGTCCTGACTCACTTCCACGCGGACCACGTCGACGGTTTGCGCGGGGTCCTGCACGGCCGCATCGTTCGTCAGATCCTGACGTCGCCGGTGCCCGATCCTGCATTCCAGACGCGTGAGGTGCAAGGTTGGGCGGCAGCCGCGGGGATCCCCATCCAGCAGCTGTATGCCGGAGACCAGCTCACGTGGGGTTCGGTCCAGGCCACCGTGCTCTGGCCGGCTCGGGTGATGCACGAGGGGTCGGTGCCCAACAACGCCAGCGTTGTCCTCTCGGTGAGCGTCGGCGGCCTGCACGTCCTGATGCTGGGCGACGTCGAGAGCCCTGCCGCGCATGAGGTGCTGCTCGCGCTGAGGCGCGACCCCGTGTTCCGGGAGGGCGGTGAGTACGACGTGCTGAAGGTTGCCCACCACGGCTCCCGCCTCCAGGACCCGGCCCTGTTGGCAGAGGTTGGCGCACCGGTGGCGTTGATCAGCGTGGGAGCGGACAACACCTATGGCCATCCCGCCCCCGGTACGTTGCACGTGTTGCAGGCCGCGGGCTATCGGGTGTTCCGGACCGATCAGCGGGGCGACATCGCGGTGGCTCGAACCAGCGAAGGGACCGTCCTGGTTTCGACCCGAGGCGGCTCGTAGGCCGATCAGACCCCCGGCGGGCTGCACCTACCTTGCGGTGCTGGAGTGCGCGACGCTCAGGCGAGCAGGGCCGTGATGGCCAGCAGCACGGGCACGGACAGAAGCGTCGTGATGAAGATCGAGTCACGTGCGAGAGTCGTCGAGCGGTCGTACCGTGTGGCATAGACGAAGACGTTCTGGGCCGTCGGCAAGGCCGCAACGACGGTGACGGCCAACAGTGCGCGACCGTCGAGGTCGAAGAGCCAGCGGGCGGCGGCATACGCGAGGACGGGCTGAACCAGCAGCTTCAGCAAGCAGACGACCGCGAGCTCCACACCCGAACCGCCGGCGATCGGGCGAGGGCCCAGTCGCAGCGAAACGCCATACGCCAGAGTGACGCCCGGCACCGCCATCCCGGCGATCAAGGCGATCGGGGAGG
>PKWT01000132.1:0-4915 GCA_003132125.1 Micrococcales bacterium
GCACGAGTCGACAACATGGCGGCACTCACCCGCACGACGAAGCGGATGCTCTACTACTACTACGGCGGCAAGGAACAACTGTATGTGGCCGTGCTGGAGCAGGCTTACGGCGAAATTCGCGACATCGAACAGCAGCGCAACCTGGAGCATCTGTCCCCTGCGGAGGCCATGCGGACACTGGCCGAACTGACCTTCGACTACCACGACAAGCACCCCGAGTTCAGCCGGCTCGTGGCAGACGAGAACATGCACGACGCCGAACACATGCGGGACTCACAGTGGGGCGGACTGAACAGCCCTATCCTCGCGCTGATCCAGAGCATCCTGGACCGCGGCTACCGCGACGGGGTCTTCCACCGCAAGGTCACGGCGATCGAGGTGCACACCCTGATGACCGCCCTATGCTTCTTCCGTGTCTCCAACCAGGCCACGGTCAAGGCGATCTTCGGCTACGACATGGCCGCGCCGCGCGCCCGGCGACGACAGCGTTTGCTCATCGCCGAAATGTCTCTCAGCTGGCTTCAGGACGTCCGGTGAGCGCGCCGCCTCGTCGTTGACGTACCAACCTTGGGTCGCCCACGCCGGTCACACCACGCCATTCCCTTCCTTGTCAATGTACTGTATAGTCCAAAAAATGTACTAGACAGTACAAACAAATGGCGGGACCCTAGACACGCTTCCCTCCATATCGTACGAGGTCATCGGGAACACATGTTCGCACCCGAACGTGTTCTTAGTAGCGCAGATCGGCTCCGCCCAACCGTAAACGGAGCCTTCGCCCGAGCAAGTCACCTTGCGGCTCTTGCCGCCTTTTCCCTCGCGAGGTACTACCTATGAATCACCGCATGAATCGTTGGGCACGCATCGCTCCAGTCGCCGTTCTGGGTGTCTCTCTGGCTGTCACCGGCTGCGCTGCCCCAGGAGGGCAGGCAACAGCGGCTACGAAGCCGGACACTGGTCCCATCAACATTGCCTCCATCAGCCCACAGAGTGGCCAGTTCAGCTCGCTGGGTGCCTGGGAGCTGAAGGGCGTGAAGCTCGCCGTTGCCGAGGTCAACGCGGCCGGCGGGATCAACGGGCGCAAGCTCGAGATCAGCGTCATGGACGACCAGGGAGACCCAACTGTCGCGACCAACCTGGCCCGCAAAGCGGTCAGCGATGGTGCCGTGTTCGTGTTCGGGAGCGCGATGAGCGGTAACACCCTCGCCATGGCGCCAATCCTGGCCGGCGCCAAGATCCCGGAGATAACTTCTGGTTCGTCGCCGAAGCTCGCCACGACAGGCAGCAAGTTCCTGTTCTTGAACTCTCCACCAAGCACCGTGTTCGACCAGACCCTGGCCAATTACCTAGTCGACACCAAGGCATACAAGTCCATCGCGATGATCAGCAACAACGGCTCATACGGCAAGGGCGAGCACGACGCCTTCCTTGCAGCACTGGCCGCCAAGGGGGTCACGCCCGTCGCGAACCAGGTGGTGACACCTGATCAGAAGGACTTCAGCTCCGCGCTGACCTCCATCGGCCAGAAGAAGCCGCAGGTGCTGTTCATCGGCGCCGAAGAGGTCGAGTCGGGACTCATCGCCAAACAGGCTCGGCAACTCGGCATCACCGCCATCATCGCCGGCGGCGCACCCCTAGGAACCCCCGTCTACCTCAACACGGCCGGGGTTAAAGTGGCCGAGGGATCCATCGTGAGCACCCCCTACCTCGGCAACGACACCGACGCCAAAACCATCAAGTTCGCAGCCGACTACCAGAAGGCCTACGGCGAAGCACCTGAATTCCACGGGGCCAAGGCCTACGACGGTGCAGAGATCGTCATCAAGGCGCTCCTGGCGACCAACGGAGCCGGTGGCGCCAAACTCGCCGAGGCGATCCGCGCGGTCAAGTATGTGGGCCTGGTCGGAACCTTCGCCTTCGACCAGACGGGGATCGGCGTCCATGCGACCACGATCGCCATCATTACGAACGGCAAGCAGATCGCCGTCAAATAGCCCCTCCGAGTTGCCTACCAAGATGGGTCCCCCAGGGGACCCATCTTGGTAGGGCGCGGACCCCCAGCCCCGGTGACCAGCCCGTGATCGCAGCCAACAAGGAGAGAACATGCAGATCTTTCTGCAGACACTGATCGGCGGCATCGGCTTCGGGGCCATCTATGCGCTGGTGGCGCTGGGATTCACCCTGGTGTACCGCACCATGGGTCTGGTCAACTTCGCCCATGGCGACATAGCCATGGTGGGCGCTTACATCGCGACAACCTTCTACATCAGCACCAAGCTTCCGTTCGCGGTGGCCATGGCCTCGGCCATCATCTGCACTGCGGTGGTGGGTCTGGTGATCGAAAGGGTCCTGCGGCCCCTGGAGAACAAGGACTTCGACCTCATGCTGATCGGCACGATCGGCTTCGGCATCGTCCTGGAGGCCTTGGCGGCCCTCATCTGGGGAGCCACCGGCAGTGCAGTGCCGAGCCCGGTCGGCACCCAACCGATCCACATCTTGGGCATCTACATCCCCAAGTACGACCTGGTCATCATCGCCGTGGCGGCCGTGGCGACGGTAGTCCTGTGGCTGTTCCTCGACCGGACCAAGCGAGGCATCGCCATGCAGGCGGTCGCGATGGACCACGAGGAGGCAACGGCCATCGGCGTCCACGTCGGAAACAGCAACGCGATCGCCTTCGCCATCGGAGCGGGCCTGGCTGCACTTGCAGGAGGACTCGCCGGTCCAGTGCTGTATGTCAGCCCGACCCTGACCGCATCACTTGGTATCAAGGGATTCGCAGCGGCCATCCTGGGCGGCTTCGGCAACATCAAGGGAGCCATCGTCGGCGGCCTAGCCTTCGGCATCCTCGACGCCTTCGCAGCGGGCCAGTTTCAGGGCTACTCCGAACTGGTCACCTTCGTGGCCTTCGCTGCGGTCGTCATCGTCCGACCCACAGGCATCTTCGGTGAAAGCACGGTGAACCGGGCATGAAGAAATACATCGGTATCGCAGTCCTCGTCGCCTTTGGGGTGCTGTTGCCCTATGGGTTGGGCAGTTACGCGATCCACGTCGCCAACGTCGCCATCATCTTCGCCATCTTGGCCATCGGCCTGTTCCTGACGATGGGCATCGCCGGACAGATCAACCTGGCCCAGATAGCGTTCTTCGGAACCGGCGCCTACGCGTCCGCCATCCTGACCACCCAGACCGGTCTGGGTTTCTGGCCCGCCGCCGTGTGTGCGGTGCTCGCGGCAATCCTGATCGGACTGATCATCGGGATCCCCGCGCTACGTATGCAGTCGCACTACCTCGGAATTGTCACTCTCGGCCTTGCGGTCGCCTTTACCAACCTGGTCTCCAACTCCTCGTTCACCGGCCAGGCTCAGGGCATTAACAACATCCCCGGGCCCACACTGCCCGGCATCGACCTCTCCAGCGAGTACAACTACTACTACCTCGAGGCTGTCGCGCTTGCGATCGGAATCATGCTTGCTGCGTTTGTCGTCCACACCCCGCTCGGGCGCCGACTACGCGCGATGCGCGACGACGATCTGGCCGCTTCAGCAATGGGCGCAGAGGTGCCGGTGCTGCGCATGGCGGCCTTCGCCGTGGGCGGTCTGTATGGCGGCGTGGCTGGTGTCCTCTATGCCGGGTTGATCCACTTCGTCGCTCCCGAGTCGTTCAGCCTAGCGAACATGTTCTTCCTGCTTGCCATGGTCGTCATCGGTGGTCGCCACAACCTCTGGGGTGCCCTGGTCGGGGCCGTCGCGCTAACCCTGATGCGCGAGGCACTTGTCAACTTCGCCACCTATGCCCAGCTCGCCTACGGCTCCCTGGTCGTCTTCATGGTGTTGTTCGCCCCAACCGGCTTGGCCGGAATCCCGTCGCGGCTGAGGAGCCTGCTGCTCACACGTGGATCGGCCGGCCCCGACAGCACCCGTGTCGCGGCGTACATCCCCGCCCCGTCACTGGGCCGGGGCCTGCACGCGCCCGCCCCGAGCGCACCGAACGTCGTTGAAGTCGACGGTCTGACCAAGAACTTCAAGGGCCTACGAGCCCTGAATGGCATCAACCTCGTGGCGCGCAAGGGCGAGATCCTGGGAATCGTAGGCCCCAACGGATCGGGCAAGACGACTTTGTTCAACGTACTCAGCGGCCTCTACACCCCAACCGAGGGCGCCGTGCGGATACTCGGCGACTCGGCCGCGCGGGTCGCGCCGTATCGGCTTTCGCTTCGGGGCGTGGCACGGACCTTCCAGAACCTGCGCCTGTTCACCCGCCTCACCGTGCGTGAGAACGTCATGGTCGCCCTTGACCGGACCCTTACTCGGTGGTCGTGGCGCTACTTCCTCTGGCCGCTGGGCGTGTGGCGCCAGGACCGCGGCATGCGTGTGGCGGCCGACGCCCTCCTTGAGCGCTACGGTCTGAGCGACCTCGCGGACACCTTCCCAACAGAGCTGTCCTACGGTGCGCAGCGCCGGGTTGAGATCGCCCGCGCCGTGGCAACCAACCCGGAGGTTCTCCTCCTCGACGAGCCCGCTGCGGGGCTCAACGGCGAGGAAGTCAACCAGCTCCGCCTCATCGTCAAAGACATCCGCGCCAGCGGCGTGACCGTCCTGATCATCGAACACAACATGGGTCTAGTCATGTCGCTGTGCGACCGGGTTGTGGTCCTGGCCAACGGAGCCGTCATAGCCGACGGCCTCCCGGCCGAGGTCGCGTCCCAGCCGGACGTGATCGAGGCCTACCTGGGGGACTCCTCCCTACTAGACCTCCCGACGACCGAGACGGCGGGAACCCCATGAGCCATCAGAACCGCAGTCTCTCATCCACCGTGGGCACGGCGACCGTCGCGAACGACCCCTCGGTCCCGGACCTTGTGGTCGCCAACCTCGATGTGCACTACGGCCACGTCTCCGCGGTGCGGGGCATC
>PKWT01000132.1:4926-10683 GCA_003132125.1 Micrococcales bacterium
CCGGGTCGCAGCCCGCAACGTCATCCGGCACGGAATCGGCTATGTCCCCGAAGGCCGGCACGTTTTCGGCGGGCTCCCAGTCGAGAAGAACCTCCTCCTGGGCGCCTACACGCGTCCATGGAAGTCAGGACCCATCGACCAGCTCAAAGAGATCTACACAATGTTCCCGGTCCTGGGCGACATGAGCAACCGGCTCGCCGGGGCTCTGTCCGGTGGGCAGCAACAGATGCTGGCGATCGGACGAGCGCTCATGTCCAACCCCAAGCTGCTCGTCCTCGACGAGCCCTCGATGGGGCTGTCCCCCAAATTGGTCGACGAGGTGCTCGGGGTGATCCAAGAACTGAACAAGTCCGGCATGAGCATCCTGCTGGTCGAGCAGAACGCCAAGCTGACCTTCGAGGCAACCACCCACTGCTTCGTCATGGAGAACGGCGAGATCGTCATGGACGGTCCAGCCAACGACCTGCGACATGACCCCCAGGTCCGCCGCATCTATCTGGGCATCTAACAACCCAGGTCCACGGAGACCCAAGCATGGCCAGATCTACCCCAGCTGAGTCGGCCACTCCGTGCAATGGGTGCCTGGCCACCCGTCCGCAAGGAGGACCTCGACCGTCGTAGCCACCAGTTCGTTTGCCATTCAGCGGAAAGGCCATTGTCCGTCAACCCGGCGGGGCGCCAGGCTCATACCCACTCGGAAGGCACACCAGACAGTGGGCACTCCTTGAACGACCAACCGGATTCAACTCACTCGCCCACCGCGCCGACGCAGGCGCGAGAGGACGAGCATCTTGGCCCGCCTACCGACGTCAGGCGCCAGCGGCTGCCGTGCACCGACCACCGGCACTCCATGGGCGACCCCACGCCGCAGCAGACGCCGCTCAACGCATCACACTCAGCGCAGGGGCATCGGTCGTCTTGGTCGACCAGCCATCATAGCCACCGAGGTGCACGACTGAGGCTCCTTCGACGTCCGCCTCGGCGGCGCCCGGTACTGATCGCGCCCCCGCGGCCGCCAATGCTGGGCTTGTCATCTCGCTCCGTAGAAAGGCGAGCCATCTGTCAGCACCTCGACCATCTCCTGTGGGTCATTTGGGCTGCCGGCCGGCCCGACCGACAGCCAGCATGGCCGCTCCGGACAAACACAAGCCACGTAATCAAGGAGAACCCGTTTGCTAGCGTCTCCGAGGAAAGCCTGCGAAGTGCGAGACGCGGTCGCCGCCATCGGCACGTTCACCCGGATCGCCACAGGCAGCCTCCACCGTTCTGGCTTGACTGATTGTGGTCATGTCTCAGCATTCGGGCTGAACCTCCGCCCCGCTTCGGTTCGATTCCCCATTCATCCTCGACGGGAGCCGAACCTTACTCACAGATCCCGTCGGACGGGCGGCCGCCGGTCCGTTCCGTCCCGATAACCCGGCCTGGACCCGACGAGACGATCTCGCCGCCCTCCCGAAGCGACCAGGTTCCGCTCTTCGACGCATAGCCGTGAGTGTTGTCGACCCGGGACCCGGGCTCCGTCGTCCTGAGCGCCAGCACCATTGTCGGCTCGATTGTCGGCAGCGTTGTATGACCGTAGACCGCCGGGTTGCGCATGCCGTACAGGTTCTGGTTGGGGCCGTTGAGCAGCAAAACGTCCATGTTTATGATCTCTTCTTTGAGTGGAGGACTGGATGGGTTGGTGTGGTGAATCAGCTGAGGGGGACGTCGACAGCCCGCCCGGCAGCGGCGGACTCGTGGATGGCCTCGACGACTCGCATGTTCATCAGCCCGTCGCGGATCGTGCAGGCGGGCGTGGCTTCGCCCCGGACGACGGCACCGAAGTGGTCGTCCTCGAGTGCGACAGGGTCTTGCCGGTGCAGCTCGGCCGTGGACTCCTCGAACGGCTTCCACCAGGAGCGGTCCTCCGGCCGTGCGTAGCTGTGGATCTTCATCGTCGGGACGGAAAGCGAGCCCATGGTCCCAGCCAGGTGGTAGCAGTCTTCCGTCTCGTACGTCGTGTACTGCGGGTTCTCCTGCGAGGTCTGCTCCCAGCTACGGGGGGAGGCCACGGTGTCGGAGACGAGGAACGTCCCGAGGACCCCGCTGGCGAAGGTGAGCACGAGAGCTGCGGTGTCCTCGATCTCGAAGCCGCGGGTCGCGTTAGACGTCCTTGCCTCGACGTTGGTGATCTCCCCGCAAAGCAGACGTAGGTTCTGGATCTCGTGGGTCATGTTGAGGAGGATCGGTCCGGCGCCCTTCTCCTTGCGCCACGGGGCCTGCTCGTAGTACTCGTCGGGCTTGTAGAAGAGCGCGGAACCGCTCACGCACACTAGATCCCCGAGTTGGCCGGAGTCGACGATCTCGCGGGCCAGTCGCATGATGGGGCTGTGCACGCGGTGGTGCCCGATGAGGACGGTCGCGTCGTGCTCCTGCGCGAACCGGTAGAGTTTCTCGCTCGTGTCAAGCCTGTCGGTGACCGGTTTCTCCAGCAGGAGGGGCAGCCCGGCTGCGATGCACGTCTCGGCGTGGTCCTTGTGAAGGGGGTTGGGCGTTGCGACGACGACGCCGTCGGGGCGGTCTGCGGCGATCATCGTAAGCAGGTCGGGGTATAGCGTCACGTGGTGCTCGTCGGCGGCGGCGCGCGCCGCCGGCGACGGGTCGACGATCGAGGCCAACTCAAGCTTCGGGTTGGTCGCGATGCTGGCTATGTGGTCGCGGCCGATGTATCCGGCTCCGGCGACGGCGATGCGTGTTTTCATGATGGACCCTTTCGTGGCGCACGAGGCTGAATGGTGTTCGAACACACTTCGGCGGGGGGACTGACCCAGCCGGCCGCGATGGACTCCGCCAGCCTGGGTTGGGGCCCGCGCCGTCATCGACGAACTGCCACAAGACTCCCTTTCTCAGTTCTCAACTCTCAGGCGGCCAGTACCCGCGCAGGAACGTCAGTGCGTCTCGCATCTCTGCCTCGGAGATCTCGTGCATGATCTCGACCGAGAGGGTGTCGTCGTAGCCGGCTTTGTCCAGCTCGGCACAGAACGTCGCGTAGTCGTATTGCCCCGTACCCGGGTGCCTGCGCCCGGTATCCGCCGTCTGCACAGTACAGATCCACTCGCCGAAACGGCTGATGTTCGCCAAGGGAGTGCCCTCCTCGTCGAGGTGGTAGAAGTCGACGGCAACCTTGATCTCTCCCGGCCGACCCACCTCCTGCGCGTAGCCGACCGCTTCGTCAAGGAAGCGCACGATGTTGGCCTCCTTCACGTTCTGGGGCTCGATCCCAACCACACAACCGGATCCCGCGAAAGCCTCCGCGGTCCACGTGAATGCCGTGACGAGCTGGTCGTGGGTAGCGTCACGCGACCAACCGTTAGGGACGTTGCGTGACCAGGCGGCACCGAAGACCGCTGCAGTCGCGCCCACCGCTTCGGCCAGTTCAGCGGCGTGCCCAAACCAGGTACGCACCGCCCTCTCGTCGACATGTGGTCCTACAACGGGAAGCGTCGGGGGGATGAAGGACTGGAGCACGAGGCACGGGAGCGGGGCCGCCTTCACCTGGGAGATCGCTGCGCGCGTGCCGGTTGCGGTCGTGAGGTCGAAGCGGACCAGGGGCACCTCGATGTAGTCGTACCCGATCCTGGCGAGGGTCTCCGCGACCTCGAGAGGGGCGGCGTATCCGAGTTTCATCCGTACCTTCCTAAATCTGGCGCGACGTGCGTCGCGCCCTTGTGGGTGGCTTGCGCCGGAGGTGAATCTCGACGGAGAGGTGTAGC
Source organism: Micrococcales bacterium (assembly GCA_003132125.1). Taxonomy (GTDB): domain Bacteria; phylum Actinomycetota; class Actinomycetes; order Actinomycetales; family Dermatophilaceae; genus UBA4719. The sequence goes on from PKWT01000132.1 coordinate 8,679, forward strand.
AGCTCTGGGGCGATGGGAGCGGACCGGTGACTCAGTGGTGCGCGCGGGTGACCAACGACGTGAAATGGCGCAGCATGCGTTCCGCATCGGGAGCCACACCGGAAAAGAGCTCGAAGGCGTCGACCGCCTGGAAGACAGCCATTCCGCCACCCTCCGCGACGGCACAACCGCGGCTCCTGGCGATCGAGACCAGTTCGGTCTCCAGCGGGAAGTACACAACGTCGGCGAACCACAATGGCGGCTGGATCAGCTCTTCTGGAACCGCCAGGCCCGGATGTGCAGCCATGCCCATTGGCGTGGCATGGACGAGACCGTTGGCCTTGGACATGGCGGCGGCAAGGTCGATGCCTGCCGAGAGCCGCCCTGGGCCAAAGACCGCGGTCAGCCGCTCGACTAGGCCCGTTGCTCTCTGCGGATCCTTGTCGAAGACTTCAAGGTGACCTGCCCCCTTCTTGAGCAAGCCGAAGGCGACGGCGGCGCCGGCGCCGCCGGCGCCGACGAGCACGAGCCTGTCGATGGGCACGTCTGGTAGTTGTCGGTCCAGGCCCGAAACGAAACCACACCAGTCTGTGTTGTGCCCCGTCGTGTGGCCGTTTCTGATCACGACGGTGTTGACGGCCCCGATGGCCTGAGCGTCCTCGGATAGCTCATCGAGGAATGGCATGATCGCCTGTTTCGCCGGATGCGTAACGTTCAGGCCGTCATAGCCCAGCCGGATCGCCCACTGGAGTAGATCCATCAGGCTACCGGCACTCAGCGCAAGACTCTCAAGGTCGATGCGGTGATAGGCGAGGGACAGTCCCTGATGACGGCCTTCCCGTTCGTGCATGGCCGGACTCAGAGAAGCCGAGATGCCAGCTCCGACAAGGCCCAGAATCAGCGAACGCGGTTCGGGCGTTGCTCGGTTGAGGGTCTCGACGTCGGACAACGCATCACGAACGTAGGTTTCTCCCCCCCGCTCGCCGCGTAGGTTGAGGCTCGGGTCCTTCATCATGGCGAACTTCGGGTCCTTCATACAAGACTCCTATTGTTTGAACTAGTACGTTCAATATAGACCATCCGCATGGGCGGAGCCATCGTTCCCAACCCCGCCGCTCATGTTCTCGCTCCGCACGTGTAGGTTCGCTACTCGTATGTCGGTACGGTTCATTGGGACGCGGGGGTGATTTGCTCAAGGAGGGCACCCCTGGCATTCCCCCTGCGCCAGCCAATCGACCACCGGCCGGACGGATAGCAGATATGGCGAAGTCAGACGTGGACACTGCCAAACGGCGCTTAGCCGAGCGGCAGCGCNNCCGGGGCACGAGTCGACAACATAACGGCACTCACCCGCACGACGAAGCGGATGCTCTACTACTACTACGGCGGCAAGGAGCAACTGTATGTGGCCGTGCTGGAGCAGGCTTACGGCGAAATTCGCGACATCGAACAGCAGCTCAACCTGGAGCATCTGTCCCCTGCGGAGGCCCTGCGGACACTGGCCGAACTGACCTTCGACTACCACGACAAGCACCCCGAGTTCATCAGGCTCGTGGCCGACGAGAACATGCACGACGCCGAACACATGCGGGACCCAAAGTGGGGCGGACTGAACAGCCCCATCCTCGCGCTGATCCAGAACATCCTGAACCGCGGCTACCGCGACGGGGTCTTCCACCGCAAGGTCAAGGCGATCGAGGTGCACACCCTAATGAGCGCCCTATGCTTTTTTCGTGTCTCCAATCAGGCAACGGTCAAGGCGATCTTCGGGTACGACATGTCAGCGCCATCCGTCCGACGACGGCAGCGTTTGTTCATCGCCGAAATCTTTTCCAGCTGGCTTCAGGACGAACACCTAGGGCGCGCCAAGAAGTAGTTTGCGCCTGTTTCGGTTTGGGGAAGCCTCATTGCACTCCACCGTTGGTCGTGAGGATCGATGTGGGCGAAGGTCGCCCGCATTGTGCCCGCCAATTGATGGGCGCCAGCGAGAGTTGAAGATGGGGGCTGGTGTGGCCTTGACCCCGTT
>PKWT01000262.1:0-2331 GCA_003132125.1 Micrococcales bacterium
GCCCACCGGGGACGAGGCCGACGTGCGACTGCCAATCCAGGCACTGGGCGCCGCTTACCTGGGATCCAGAAGCATCGCCGCACAGACACACCAGGGTCTGGTCACCGAGCTGAAACCCGGGGCGTTGCGCCTGCTGTCACGGGCCATGAGCGGCGACCGCGAGCCGGTGGGAGCCACCGAGTTCTAGCGGAAGCTGTCCGCGGACCGACTGGTGGCTAGCGCAAAGCGCTCGCCGTGGCGGCCCGCAAGCTGGCGTGAAGGTCGCGGTGAACCGAGCGGTCGACCCGCACCTCGACGACGCGGAGTCCGTCGGGGCGCTGTCCGACGATGGTGCTGAGGTCGGTCGCGCTTGAGGCCAGAACGTGCTCGACGCCATGTGCACGGCAGATATCAACGATCGAGGCACCCGTCGGTGTGCCGAACACACGCTCGAAATCTGTTGCCCTGTTTGGCTCCCCGGGCTCCAACAGGGTGAAGATGCCGCCTCCGTCGTCGTTGGTGACGACGATGGTCAGATTGGGTTGCGGCTCGTGTGGACCGATGAGCAAGCCGTTGCAGTCGTGGAGGAAAGTCAGGTCGCCCATGAGCGCGTATGCCGCCCCGGGCTGCGCGAGCGCGATACCGATGGCGGTCGACACACAACCGTCGATGCCAGCCAGTCCGCGGCTGGCCACGATGGTGAGCGGTGCGCTTCTCATCGACGGGGACAACGCCATGTCGACGTCGCGGACCGAGTTGGATGATCCGACGAACAGCGTTGCATCCGTGGGCAGCTCGGCAAGGACCGCAGCCGCAATCGCAAGCCCGCTGGGCCACGACCGGGCGATAACAGCCTCGGCTGCTGTGGCGACCAGCTCGCCAGCGTGGAGCCAGTCCCGGGCCCACTGCTCGTCGACCTGCCGGCCTTTGACAATCGACGCGCCCAACGCCTCGAACGGATGAATGACCGACGCAACATGCGAGGGATCCGGCCAGCTCGACTGCGAAGCAACGATCTCCACAGTTACGGCGGGGTTGCGCAACAGCTCGCCCACTGCGCGGGAGAGCGTGATCCGCCCCACGACGAGCACCCTCTCAGGCAGATGCCGCGACAGCCACTCACCGGTGGTGAGCAGCAGCGGGCCATGCGGAACCGGGGCGCTGCGTTCGTGTGCACCGAAAGGCTCAGCGATGACAGGCCACCCCGCAGCCGCAACCAGCTCCATCACCTGGACGGCCATGGCCGGGTCGGGCAGATCACCAAGCAGCACAAGGGTTTTGGGAACGAGTGCGAGGGGTTCGCCCTGGCCACGCAAGGGTTGCACTCTGACCCACGGGGCACCTTCGTCACGGCCATCGAGGCTTTCAGGCCATCCGGCCACGGGAGCCACGTCCGGGTCCGGGTCCGGCACATCGGGAACCAACGGCTCACGCAGCGGCACGTTGAGATGCACCGGACCGGCGTCCACCCTGCCCGTGCCTGTCGCTGCGGCGCAGATGCGGTCCACGACGGATCGCCACACGGCATTCTGGCCGCCGCGGTTCTCTGGCGCACCACACTGGTGGAACATGCGGACGGCAGTGCCGAAGAAGCCGCTCTGGTCAGTCGTCTGGCTCGCCCCTGTCCCCTGCAGCTCTGGTGGGCGGTCTGAGCTGATGACGATGAGTGGCACTGCAGCGTGGCTGGCCTCAAGGACAGCAGGGTGGAGGTTGGCGACCGCAGTGCCTGATGTCGTGAACACGGGCACAGGACAGCGCGTGAGCTTGGCCAGACCCAGAGCAAGGAACGCCGCGGAGCGCTCGTCGACACGGACGTGCAGGCGCAGACGGCCTGCCCGGTCAGCGTCCTGCAGTGCGTAGGCGAACGGGGCGGAGCGGGAACCTGGACAGAGGACGGCCTCGCGGACTCCCGCGCGCACCAGCTCATCCACCACAACCGTGGCCAAAGCCGTCGACGGATTCACGATGGCGATCCTCCCACAACACCCAGACCTTGGGAGTGAGTGACTCACAGCCAAGGATCGCGCTGCGCCCCCACATGCTTGACTGCCTCAGCGCCGGCAATCAGGGCAGCCTGCAAAGCCTCACTCCGTCCGGCTCCAGCGACCAACGCCGCACTCAGCGCTCCGCAGAACGCATCACCCGCCCCCGTTGTGTCGAGCACCTCGGACTCTTCGACAATGGGGCCGGTCAGCTGGTCACCATCCCACGCTGCGCCCGCCGCCCCGAAAGTCACGATCAATGACGCTGGCACTGCCTCGGAGTCGGCCAGCATCAGGGCTTCGTGCTCGTTGACCACCAGGGGGTCGGCGAGGGCGACGACGTCGGGTGGCAACGCGGCATACGGTGCCA
>PKWT01000262.1:2409-6155 GCA_003132125.1 Micrococcales bacterium
GCACGGATGCCTGAGACATCGATACCCAACGCCGAAAGCCTTGCGACGTAGACGGATCCAGCTTCATCCGATCCGACGCAGCCAACCATGACAACTGCGGCACCTGCCGCCGCGGCCGCGACTGCCTGGTTTGCCCCCTTGCCACCCGCCCGGCGCTCCAGACCACTGCCAACGACGGTCTCACCCGGCTTCGGGTGCCGCTCGACCCGCGTCACCAGATCGACATTGAGCGATCCGACAACGACGACGCGACCCATCAGCGACTCGCGACGTTGACGGTGCGCCACCACAGGTCGGCGTACCGTTCGCCGTCCACCGACAGCGCGACCCGCACCGTTGTCGGCGCGGGCACGAAAGCATCGTGGGACAGGTCCCCTGACCAGGCGCGCCGGTCGACGACGGTGCGGCCGCGCGAGTAGATTCCCGCCAGCTCAACCCGGACCGGCAGAATTGATGTGGTCACACCCGCGCGATCGATCGCCACGCACACCGCTCCCGCATCACCGATGGTCGCATCGGGCTGACCGAAACGACTGCACTGGAAGTCGATCAGCCGCCCGGCGAGCTCGGCCGGTCCACGGCCACCCACCGCGATGAGCTTCTTGGCTCCCCTACGGCTGACCCTCACGTCATAGAAGACGTCCAGGCCGTACATGACGACGGGGATATCGAGCTCAGCAGCCGATTCGAGGACGATTGCTGCCGCTTCGGGGTCGTGCCACACGTTGAACTCTGCGGAGGCGGTGGCATTGCCGATGTGTGCCGCCCCACCCATGAAGACGATCTCACGCAGGCCGGCAGCAGCCTCTGGATAGGTGCGCAGCAACAGGGCGATGTTGGTCAGAGGAGCCAGCGGCACCAACGTGATTCGATCATCCGGCCCTCCTTCTGCGGCCGCGCACAGCAGGTCCCGCAGCAGCTCCACCGCATGCCGACCGTCGGGATGGCGGTCGGACGAGGGCCAGCCGAGGTCCGCCATGCCGTCATCGCCGTGGACGTGCCGGGCATCGCTCGAGGGTTCGAGAAGCGGTCTGGCCGCGCCGCGGGCGACAGGAACATCGGCCCGGCCGGCGACGTCGAGGACCGTCATGGTGTTACGGACTACTTGGTCCACATTGGTATTGCCACCGACGCAGGTCACCGCGCGCAGATCCACCTGCGGATGCAGAGCTGCCAACAGCAGCGCACACGCGTCGTCGACACCGGTGTCGACGTCGAGGATGAGCGGAACCGGGACGGGTTTCTGCACGTGGAAGGGGGTCATGCCTGCACCAGGGTGACGGGCATCGACGAGTCCGCGGGGAGGTCGAGGGCTGACGCGCTTCGGCCCCGGGACACCATCTGGGCGCCCAGTGCGGCGACCATCGCCCCATTGTCGGTGCACAGACCAGGTCGGGGCATCCGCAGCCGGATGCCCACGGCATCGCATCGCTGCTGGGCCATGGCTCGCAGCCGTGTGTTGGCCGCAACACCGCCTCCGATGAGCAGGTGATCGACGCCCTGCTCCTGGCAGGCCAGGACCGCCTTGCGCGTCAACACGTCGACCACGGCCTCTTGGAAGCTGGCCGCGACGTCTGCCACGGGCACCGGCTCACCCGCCCGCTCGCGAGCCTCGACCCAGCGGGCGACGGACGTCTTGAGGCCAGAGAAGGAGAAGTCGTAGCGGTGCCGCGCCATGTCCTTGCCTGAGGTCAGACCGCGAGGGAACGCCACGAAGGCTGAATTGCCCTCTGTGGCAACCCGATCCACGTGTGGACCGCCAGGAAACGGCAACCCGAGGACCCTTGCCACCTTGTCGAAGGCCTCGCCGGCGGCATCGTCGATGGTGCTCCCGAGCGATCGCACGTCATGGGTGACGTCCGGGACGAGCAGGAGGCTGGAGTGCCCGCCAGAGACCAGCAACGCGATGGTCGGCTCGGCCAGCAGACCGTGCTCGACGATGTCGACGGCAACGTGGGCGGCGAGGTGGTTGACGCCGTAGAGCGGTTTGCCCAAGGCCACCGCGAGCGACTTGGCCGCCGCCACGCCCACCAGCAGCGCGCCAGCCAGCCCCGGGCCGGCCGTGACGGCGATCGCATCCAGATCATCGAGCCGAATGCCGGCCTCGCGGCAGGCTCGTTCGATCGTGGGCACCATGGCCTCAAGATGGGCGCGACTGGCCACCTCGGGCACCACGCCACCGAAGCGAGCGTGCTCTTCGACACTGCTGGCGACGGCGTCGGCGAGCAGGATCTGACCGCGGACGATCCCGACGCCGGTCTCGTCGCAGGATGTCTCGATGCCGAGAACCAGCGGACCGCCGGTCACAGCGTCAACCTCATGATCTGCGCGTCAACGTTCGCCGGTTGGTAGTACCGCCGTCGCACGGTCGTCATCACAAAACCCGCCTTCGAGTAGAGCCGCTGTGCCGCATCGTTGTCCGCCCGAACTTCTAGCATCAGATGTCCTGCGCCACCACGTCGTGCCTCGGCGATCAGCCAGTCCATCAGCGCCGCGCCCAGTCCCCGGGACTGCGCTGCAGAAGCCACGGCGATCGTCATCACGTCAGCGACCTCGCCGCCACGGTCGACACCTGCGTAGCCAACGACAGAGCCACCGATCTCACCGACGACATACGCACGACGCGGACGACCGGCCAGCTCCGCCCACCACGTCTGCTCCGACCACGCGTCTTCGGTGAACAGCTCCAGCTCGAGCAAGGCCAGGAACGGGATGTCGCGCCAAGTCATCTCTCGGAGCGCTGTCGAAGGCTGGGCTGATTCAGGCAGCGTCATGGCAGCGCCGGCCTGCGTGGCGGCGGGGGCGTCGCATCAGGGCGACGAAGATACAGCGGCTCGGGCTCGGGCAACGTCTGACCAGCTGCCAGCATCCGGGCTGCAAGGTCAGCCAGTGCGCCGGCGCTGACATCGAGCGGACCTATGCGCGGACCGAGCGACTCGGCATACAGGACGGCGCCTCGTCCGATGACCGGCAGACCTCGCACCTCGTCGGCGATCATGGCTGCCTTGGCCACCATCGGCTCGCCCCGGCGTCTCACCCCTCGACCGGAGATCTCGTAGAGGGCCCAGTAGACCTCTTTGCGTCGCGCATCGGTTGCCACGACACAGGATTGGCCTAGCGCACCCGACACATCCTCCAACCATGCCTGGTGGGCCATCGCGTCAAGACTGCACACCCCGAACACGGGAACGCCGCGGGCGAAGGCAAAGGTTCGAGCCGTCACCAAACCGATGCGGAGACCGGTATACGGCCCGGGGCCCGTGCCGACGACCACCGCGCTGACGTCGGCCGCAGCACGGCCCGCCTTGGACAGCACCTCGGCGATCCCTGGCGCGACGTACTCGCCGTGGCCCCGCGCGTCCAGCGTGGTGCACTCGGCAAGCACCCTCTCACCGTCGTGCAGTGCGACGGTAATAGCGGATGTGGCGGTGTCGATCGCGAGCAGTAGCACGGGTTCAGGCTAACGAGACGAGGTCGTCGAGCGCTGCGGCGGTGACCGGGTCGGTCCATCGCGCACCATGGCCGACGAGGTCCACGGTCCGTGCATCGTGCCCGCGCAACGTCACCTCGAGGTATCCCTCGCTGAGGCCTTCGGCAACGCCATGACCCCACTCGACTATCGTGACGGCCGATTCAAGGGATGCATCGAGGTCCAGGTCGTCGAGCTCCGCGAGCCCGCCCAGCCGATAGGCATCGACGTGCACGAGATCCGGTCCGCCGGTCATCGACGGGTGCACCCGGGCTAT
>PKWT01000262.1:6211-7867 GCA_003132125.1 Micrococcales bacterium
GCACCGAGCCTGGCCCCCCAGGCGTGCGTGTCATCGACGGTGCGCAGCATCACATGACCGGCCGGGCGGAAGACATCGGTGGTCTCAGGAGACATCGGAGACGCTGTCGAGAGACCGGCGGTCACGAGACATTGTCGTGGCGTTCCTTGACCTTCTCCACCCGCCGTCTCTTGGCCAGGTCAGTGACCAGTCGACGGACACGCGGTTTGCGGCGCAGGTCGATGTGCGCGGCCGCGGCACGTTGCGCGCGCGCGATCAACGCCAGGAGCTGCTCGCTGACCACGTCACCGTGCTCCAGCATGATGATGTGACCGGCATCGTTGACCAGGACATGCTCGGCCCCAGGGATGAGCCGAACGATCTCTTCGCTGTGTTGCGGCGGCGTCAGCAGATCCTGGACCCCGTTGATCACCAATGCCTCCACACCGATGAACTTCTCGAGCGCCTCACGCTTGTCGTGCTTGTCGAACGTCTCCATGAACTCGGAGATGACCTCGATCCGCGTCCCGAAGATCATGTCGGCGGTGAGCTGCACGAGGCTCAGCGGCACCGGCGAGGCGAACGAGTAGCGATCGACCAGGAACTCCTCAACATCGCGGCCAGCCCTGCGCGCCGCGTTGACCAGACCTTGCCGCCCCGCGAGCTGGCCAACGGCGGCCGGCCCCAACCGGTGCACGGCCCTGCCCAGCATGCTTCCCAGGCCCCAAGAGACCGCCGAAAGGCCCCCCGGGCTGGTGGCAACGAACGCCACTCCCAGGACCCGCTCCTGGATGAGCTCAGGCTGCTGGATGGCGAGAGCCATCAACGTCATCCCGCCCATGGAGTGACCGACCAGGACCAACGGGCCCTCGGGCACGACCTGGCTGATGACGGCACCCAGGTCGCGCCCGAGCTGGTCGACGTCGTAGGACTCCTTGGACCCGGCCCCTGACTTCCCGTGACCCCGATGGTCCCAGAGCACCACGCGATATCCCGCGGCCTTGAGCGCACGCCGCTGGAACACCCAGCTGCGCAAGCTCAAGGTGTAGCCGTGACAGAACACCACCGTTGGCACAGGCACGCCGTTGGGCGCCGCCGCGGGCTGACCCTCAGGTTCGTCGATCTCAACATGAAGCTCGACGCCGTCGGTGGCGATGACGACGACTTCGGCACTTGCCTGTTCTTCGTATGTATCAAGGGAGTCCAACGACCTGGCCGTCTGACGGGCACGGACCAGTCGATCGGCAACAACACCCACGGCGGCCGTAGCAGCCGCCGCGGAAAGTCCTATGCCGAGGCCGGTGAGTGTCCTCCGGCGGGTCCGGATCATTGCGTGCCCCCGACGTGGATCCGGGGCACGCGGGCTCCGATGCGCGTGACGATCTCGTACGAGATCGTCCCCGTTGCCTGCGCCCAGTCCTGCGCCGTCGGCTCCCCCGACTCCCCGGGACCGAACAGGGTCACCACGTCCCCGGCGTGAGCCTCGCTCTCGGGGCCGAGGTCGACGATGAACTGGTCCATGCAGACCCGTCCCGAGACCGTATGCCGCACGCCCGCCAGGCTGACCGGCCCGACGTTCGTGGCAGTGCGCGGGATGCCGTCGGCATAGCCGATCGGCACCAGGCCCACGACCGTATCCCGCGTAGTGACGTACTCGTGTCCGTAGCTGAGGCCCTG
>PKWT01000273.1 GCA_003132125.1 Micrococcales bacterium
GGAGGAGCAGCGGCGTTGGATGCCCCGCGTTGACCCATTGCAGCACCCCCGATCGGACATCCAGCCGGGCCATCTGAGCAGTCACGAACCGGTCTGCACCGAACTGGCCGGCAATCGCCTCGTCCATGGCCGCGTAGAGATGATCCAGACCGACGTCGAGGCGGCGGGCATGCCGGTAGGCACCTATGGCCAGGGTCGCCATGACTGCCGCGCTCAGCCCGTGGCCCATCGCGTCGATCACCGCCAGGTGCAGGACGTCGTCGTTGAGGGCGTAGTCGAAGCTGTCCCCGGCGACGTCATAGGCCGGTTCCAGGGCGCCGGCGATGGCAACCTGTGGCGTGGACATCATCAGCGGCGGGAGCAGCTGCCACTGCATCTCGGCGGACAGGCTCATCGGCTGCCGTCGCCGGGCCTGGAAGAAACGGTCGGTGTACATGCTCTTGGTGATCAGCATGTCGGCCACCAGCCCAGCCAGTCTTCGGGACAGCCGAAGGTCATGCTCATCGACGGAGTCGAGCGTGAAGGCGAGCACGCCGACGCGATCAGTGCCATCGAGCAACGGGACGAAGAGCCGCACCCCGTCGCTCTGTGCCTCCTCAATGGTTACGTCAGTCTTGAAGGCGCGCCCAGCCAAGGTTTCGTCGATCGACTGCGGGCCACCCTTCAGCAGTCGCTCTCCTGGCAGTGGCACCAACGTCATCTGGTCGTAGTCCTGAAGGAGAACCTCGACGTCCCGCCCTCCGATGATCGCGATCTCCTGCTCGATGAGCGGGGCGATCATGTGAGGTGGCATCCGGTGCGCCCGGTCAAGCAGCGAACCGAGCAATCGCTCCCCGAAACCCTCCGACCGGTCCACCACGGTCCAGGACTCGGAACTTTCGCGTTCGTCGACCATGAGCCACATCATTCACGCTCTGTCACCCCGGGTCCACCGTCCGGTGACGTATATTTGCGTACCCATTTGCCTACCCAAACCCGCGGTGATGACCAGACTTTCGTCCTCTGCGAGGATCGGGTCCATGAGAGCTTTGGTGAAGCACAGCGCAGGTCCAGGTCTCGAGCTGATGGAGCGCCCCGAGCCGACCGTCGGTCCCGATGACGTGAAGATCCGTGTGCAGCGCGCCGGCTTGTGCGGCACGGACCTGCACCTCGAGTCATGGGACGACTGGGCAGCATCCGTCGTCAAACCACCCTTGGTGATCGGTCACGAGTTCTTCGGCGAGGTCGTCGAGATCGGCCAGGACGTCACGTCCGTCGCCGTCGGTCAGAAGGCGTCAGGCGAGGGGCACGTCGTCTGCGGGACCTGCCGCAACTGCAGAGCGGGCAGACGCCATGTCTGTATCCGGACGTCGAGCGTGGGGGTCAACCGCGACGGTGCTTTCGCCGACTATGTGGTGATCCCGGCGGGCAACGTATGGGTGCAGCCCGATGGCATGGACCCCGACCTGGGCGCGGTGTTCGACCCGCTGGGCAATGCGGTGCACACGACCCTGTCCTTCCCGCTGGCGGGTGAGGACGTCGTGGTGACCGGCGCAGGCCCGATCGGGATCATGGCCGCTGCCATCGCACGCCATGTGGGGGCGCGTTACGTCGTGGTCACCGACGTCTCGGACTACCGGCTCGAGCTCGCCAAGGCTGCCGGCGCGGACCTGACCGTCAACGTCTCGCGCACCACACTGGCGGAGGCTCAGCACGCGCTCGGTATGCGCGAGGGCTTCGACATCGGACTCGAGATGTCCGGCAGCTCCATGGCCATGGCGGAGATGCTCACCAACCTCAACCATGGTGCCCGGGTGGCGATGCTCGGACTGCCGACGGACGCGTACCCGATCGACTGGGGCAAGGTGATTACCCACATGATCACCATCAAGGGCATCTACGGCCGCGAGATGTACGACACCTGGTATGCCATGAGCGCGATGCTGGCAACGTCGGCGACACTGCGCGATGCCGTGCGCTCGGTCATCACCCATCATTTCCCCGCCGAGCAGTGGCAGGACGCCTTTGCCGCAGCGCGATCCGGCCAGTGCGGCAAGGTCGTCCTGGACTGGAGCTGAGGTTCCGGTTTCCTGGATGAGCGCCGACCCACGTGGATTCCAGGACTCAGCGCTACTGACGAGCTCAGCACCACCAACGAAGAGAGATATCTGATGTACGGAACGTTCAAGAACCAGCTGGCCACCACCCTGCAGGAGATAACGGCAGCCGGACTTTACAAGAGCGAGCGCGAGCTCACCTCGGCCCAGTCGGCCCACATCACGACCGCCAATGTCGCCGCGGTGAACTTCTGTGCGAACAACTATCTGGGCCTCGCCAACCATCCGAAGGTCGTTGCTGCCGCGTCAGAAGCGTTGCAGGAGTGGGGCTTTGGCATGGCCAGTGTCCGCTTCATCTGCGGCACGCAGACCCTGCACACCGCGCTCGAGGCGAAGATCTCCGCATTTCTCGGCACCGAGGCGACCATCCTCTTCTCGTCGTGCTTCGACGCCAACGGCGGCGTCTTCGAGACCCTGTTCGACGCTGAGGACGCGATCATCTCCGACGAGCTCAACCACGCATCGCTGATCGACGGTATTCGCCTGTGCAAGGCCCAGCGGCTGCGTTACAAGAATGCGGACATGGCCGATCTCGAGACCCAGCTGAGATCCGCAGCCACCGCCCGTCGCCGAGTGATCGTTACCGACGGCGTGTTCTCGATGGACGGCTCGTTCACACCCCTGGACCAGATCTGCGACCTCGCCGATCGGTACGACGCCCTGGTCATGGTCGACGACTCCCACGCTGTTGGCTTCGTCGGCAAGGGCGGCCGCGGCACACATGAGCTCTTCGACGTCATGGACCGTGTCGACATCCTCACCGGCACGTTGGGCAAGGCGCTCGGCGGCGCGTCGGGCGGATACGTGGCAGCACACCAGGAGATCGTTGACCTCCTGCGCCAACGGTCTCGCCCCTACCTGTTCTCGAACGCCGTGGCCCCGAGTGTGGTGGCCGGGTCCATGGCGGCCCTCGACCTGGCCGCGAAGTCCGACGATGGACGAGCGGCGTTGACCCGCAATACGACACTGTTCCGCTCGTTGATGACCGAGGCCGGTTTCGACCTGCTGCCTGGAACACACCCGATCACCCCGGTGATGTTCCCCGGCGAGGACGGCGCTCGTATGGCGTCCGCCGTCGCCGACGCCATGCTGGCCGACGGCATCTACGTGATCGCCTTCTCCTATCCCGTTGTGCCCCAAGGCAAGGCGCGTATCCGAGTGCAACTGTCGGCGGCCCACAGCGAGGACGACGTCCGTGGCTGCGTGGCTGCCTTCGTCAAGGCCCGGGCAAGCGTCGGATAACCAACCTCAGAGATAGAGGCCGGTCGGGTCGGCCTCAACCCTCGGCTCGGCCACCGCGTGGATGTCACGCTCACGCAGCAGGACGTAGCCCTTGCTCTGCAGCTCGACCTCGGCCCGGTCCTCGGGGTCATACAGGATGCGGTCCCCGACCTGGATCTGCCGCACGTGCTGACCGATCGCGACGACGGCGGCCCAGGCCAGTCGCTTGCCGATGCTGGCTGTCGCGGGGATCACCAGGCCGCCGCCGGTCTGACGTTCGCCGACCTCTCCCTCGGTCGAGACGAGCACCCGGTCGTGCAGCATCCGGATCGGCAGGCGGTCATCACCCGCAGGGGGAACGCTCTTAGCCACGGCTGCGATGGCCACGTCCACCCTGATGGCGGCGGCGAAGGATGGCCAACCCCAACAACACGGCCGAACCCGCCGCGATCGCACCGACGCGTTCCACGCG
>PKWT01000363.1 GCA_003132125.1 Micrococcales bacterium
CGCAGCACGTTCCCGGATCTGCGCCGCAGCGATGGATTGGGCCCGGGCAAGAACACTTGGGTGCGCAGACGCCGACGTTACGCCGCTCGGTTGGACTTGGCCGGACGCAGACGCAGCCGCAGTGCTCAGTGTTCCGTCACCAGGAAGCACCCCGCCAGCGGCCATCGCCATGCTGAGCAGGCTGGCGGCCCCGACGACGATCAGTTTGGTGGATGTAGTCATCACGAACCCTCTTTCCTACGACCCTTATTGGGTTCGCGAGCCTGTTTGGTTCGCTGCAACTATCCTTTCAGCGGGAGATTGGCTGACATGGAGAACAGGATGAGGGATTCCTCATCCGCGCATCCCTGACCGGAAATGGGCCTCAGGATCAGCGATCCACATGGTCCAGCAGTCGACTTCTTCGATCTGGCCACTCACGGGAAGCGCACGACGCAGGTCGCCGGCCAGCTGAGCCAGTTCGTCGTCATTCCTGATCGTGTTCCGCTATCAGGAAGATTGCCACCCCCCGACAGCCGCCTCACTGCCAACCATCCAGGCCGAGTGCGAAGCCACCGGCAGGAACGTGACTTGACGGCAGGCTAGGCGCCCGGCGCCGGCGAGCGGACCACGACGACCGGGCAGTGAGCGTGGTGGGTGCAGTGGTCACTGACCGAGCCGAGCATCATTCCCCGCACCCGGCCGCGTCCGCGGCAGCCCACGACGAGCAGGTCAGCGTCCTTGCTCACCTCGACCAGGACGTTTGAGGGGTGGCCAATGACCGCCTCGGTGGAGATGGGTACCGAGATGTCAGGCTCCGCGGCGGCGGCTTCGTCGACCGCCTTGCGGGCGAGGTCAGCCCAGTCAACGTCGCTCATTTCCGACAGGTAGCCGAGCGACGTGGCCAGCTCCCACGCCAACACCACGCGGACCTCGGCGCCGGTGGCCTGGGCCTGCCGCAGCGCCCACCGCAGCGCCTCGACGCTGCTTGGGGACCCATCGGTCCCCACGACGATCACAGGCCGTATTCCATCCGTTGCCATGTCGGGGCTCCATCCCTCAGGCACCACCGTCGTCGTCCCGGCTCGGTTTCGGCTAGGGCCGGAAGTCCCGTGGGTCGCCGAGAAGGGCAGACTCCCCGGGCTGNNACCCGGCTGTTCAGCGACTACGGCTACCGGGGTACTTCGCTGGCCGACATTGCTCACGAGATCGGCTACTCCAAGGCTTCGGTGCTGTACCACTTCGCCAGCAAGGAGGCCCTCCTGGCGGAGTTGATCGCCCCCGCCGCCGCAGACCTGCAGGCTCTGCTGGCGCGCGTGAGCGCGTTGCCCTCCGAACAGGCCCGTAGGTCTGCCATCGAGGGTTACACCGACCTGACCGTCACCTACAAAGAAGCTGTCGCCGTCCTGCAGACCGAAGAGCCCCTCCTGCTGCAGGACCCGCACTTTCATGCCATCGGCGTGCTGTACGAACGGCTCGTCCAGGTACTGCAGGGCGAGGACCCCAACGCAGAGGCCAGGGTCGCGGCAATCATGGTCGTCGTCGGAACTGCTGCTGCGTGCACCGAGCGCTCCGACCTGCCACCCGAGCAGCTGAAGCCCGCGCTGGTCGCCGTCGCGCTGCGCGCGCTGGACCTACCGGCTGACTCGCCGCCGGGCTGACCCGACCGAGCGGCCGGCCGAATCGCCGCCCGAGTCGCCACCGACTCAGCAGCCATCCACGCCCTCCCGCTTGCACCATCCCGTAATCACGACCTGCCCTCAACTCTTGGAGCTCACATGGCAACCCTGCTCTACCGGCTCGGCCGTGGATCGTATCGTCACCGCCGGATCGTGCTGTCAGTCTGGATCGTGTTGCTGGCCGGGTTGGCAATCGGCGCAACGGTCCTGTCCGGGCCGTCAACGACCAATGTGACGATTCCTGGCACCGAAGCTCAGCGTGCCCTGGACTCCCTGGTCACCCAGTTCCCGGCCGCATCCGGGGGCAGCGGCAGCATCGTGATCGCCGCGCCTGCGGGTCGAACGGTCACCGACGCCAGAGGCCAGGCGGCGATCGCCGAGGTCACGGCCGAAGCACGCCGTCTGCCCGACGTGGCCGCCGTACTCGATCCGACGCAGACCGGGCAGGTCTCGCGCGACAAATCGATCGCCGTCGTCCGGGTGCAGTTCACCAAACCGGTCGACGAGCTGACCGTCAGCACCAAGAACGCCTTCAACACGATCGGCGCTGGCGCTCAGCGCCAAGGTTTCACCGTCGCACACGGCGGCGACATCGCCACCGGCCAGCCCGCCATCGGCCGCACCGAGGGCATCGGTGTGCTCGTCGCCGCCCTCGTGCTGGTGCTCACCTTCGGTTCACTCGTCGCCGCCGGCATGACCCTGCTCACCGCGCTGATCGGCTTGGGCGTCGGGATCTCAGGCGTCTACACGCTGTCCGGGGTCGTCTCGTTCAACGCGACCACCCCGATCCTGGCCCTGATGCTCGGCCTGGCCGTCGGCATCGACTACTCGTTGTTCGTCACCTCCCGCCACCGCCACAACCTCCTCGAGGAGATGGAGCCGGACGAAGCCGCCGGGCGGGCGGTCGGCACCGCCGGCTCCGCCGTGGTATTCGCCGGCGCCACGGTGATCATCGCACTGGCCGGGCTGTCCGTCGTCGGCATCCCTTTCCTCGCCACAATGGGTCTGGCCGCCGCGGCCACTGTGCTGGTCGCCGTCCTGGTCGCGCTCACTCTGTCGCCCGCAATGCTTGGCTTCGCGGGACGCCGGGTGCTGCCCAGGCGGCTGCGCGATCCCGACGCCGCCCATGCCGAGCTGGACGCCGAGGAGTCACCCAAGCTCATGGGCCACCGCTGGGCCGAGCTCGTCACCCACCACCGCGCCGTCGTGCTCGGCGTCGGCGTGCTGGTCCTGGGTGCACTGACGCTGCCGGCGCTGTCGATGCAGACCTCGTTGCCGGACGCCGGACACTCCCCGGCACACACCACCGCTCGGATCGCCTACGACCTGACTAGCAAGGGTTTCGGTGAAGGCAGCAACGGGCCACTGATCGTCGTCGTCGATGCCACCAGCCCTGCCGCCCTCGGCGCGAACACGGCCCTTGTCACCAAGGAGCTCGCCGCCACGCCTGGCGTGGTCATGGTCACGCCCCCGACGGTCAGCCCGAGCGGAACGACTGCCCTGCTGCAGGTGGTGCCCTCCACCGGGCCGTCCGACCCGAAGACCGCCGACCTGGTACACGCCATCCGCCACCGGGTGGCCGGCGTGTCATCCGCCACGGTGTCGGTCACCGGTCTCACCGCAGTAGGCATCGAAGTCTCGCAGAAGCTCAACCGCGCGCTACCGATCTACCTGTTGCTGGTGATCGGGCTGTCCTTCGTGCTGCTGATGCTGATGTTCCGGTCGGTACTGGTGCCGTTGAAGGCCGCGTTCGGCTTCCTGCTCACCATCGGCGCCACCTTCGGGGCAACAGTGGCCGTGTTCCAGTGGGGCTGGCTGTCCGCGGCGGTTGGCTTGGCCAGGCCAGGACCCTTGCTCAGCTTCATGCCCATCATGATGATCGGGATCCTGTTCGGCCTCGCCATGGACTACGAAGTCTTCCTGGTCTCACGGATGCGTGAGGACTACGTGCACGGCGCGTCGGCCCGCGAGGCGACGGTCAGCGGGTTCAGCCACGGGGCACGAGTGGTCACCGCAGCCGCAGCCATCATGATCTCCATCTTCGCGGCGTTCGTGTTCAGCGAGGACTCCACCATCAAGTCGATGGGCTTCGTACTGGCAACCGGAGTGGCGATCGACGCCTTCGTCGTCCGGATGACCCTTGTGCCGGCGGCGATGTCGCTGCTCGCCGACCGGGCGTGGTGGCTGCCACGCTGGCTCGCCCACCTGTTGCCCGACCTCGATATCGAGGGCAAGCTCCTGCGAACCGACGACCACGCGGCATCACCGGCGGGCGACGCCACTCGAAAGACGTCGGCGTCTGACATTTGAGCGCATAAACTCCACGAGCCTGGTCGGGCCAGGCGGCCCGCTGGATAGAGTCGTCGGGCAACCTGGTTGAGGAGGACGCATGGATGGTCGCCGCGCGCTGCGGGGGTGGGGCAGAACCAGCCCGAGCGTCGCAACGGTCCACCCGGCCGGCGATGACGCTGAGCTTGTCCGGCTGGTCACTGACGCGGGGCCGCGAGGGGTACTCGCTCGTGGACTGGGCCGCAGCTACGGCGACGCCGCACAGAATGGTGGCGGGGTCGTGGTGGACATGACCGCACGTCACCGAGTCTTGTCGGTGGACAGCCAGACAGGACTGGTCGAGGTCGAGGCCGGTGCCAGCCTGGACCAGCTGATGCGGGAGCTACTGCCTCTGGGGCTCTTCGTTCCCGTGAGTCCGGGAACTCGGCAAGTGACGGTCGGTGGAGCGGTTGCAGCCGACATCCACGGCAAGAACCATCACGTGGACGGCAGCTTCGGGCGCCACGTCGTCTCCATGGACCTGCTCTGTGCCGATGGCACCATCCGTACGCTGACCCCTGAGTCCGAGCTCTTCTGGGCCAC
>PKWT01000198.1 GCA_003132125.1 Micrococcales bacterium
GAATGGCGCGGACCCATCCGCCGGCGGGAGGTGCCGTCGACGAGGGCTTCAGCGCGCGCCACGGGACGAGGCGCCGTTCGAGCGCTCGACGCGCTTGCTGCGACATACCCATGAACTACTCCTTATGAACTGAGGCTGACAACATGAACTATACGTTATTGTCGATTCATCAGGCAATAACGTATACATTATGGTTTATGCATGCAGCGGTGACAGTCGGTGAGTCGTGCCGTTCGCGACGGGACTCGGGCGCCACTCAGCCGAGGTGGTCACTGTCGATGAGGTAGTCCCCGTCCTGAGTGACGAAGGTGAGCTGGTGGGTCTCGGTCGACGTGCTGCCGTCGTTGCGGGTGAAGGTGAGATCGACGGACGCCTTGGTGCCAGAGTCGTATGCCCGGACCTCGTTGACCCTGACCTTGTCGATCGTCTTCCAGAAGGCGTCGTAGCCGTCACGACCGCGAGCAAAGCTCTGCATCCTGGGCGACAGCTGGTCCCACGTGCGGTCGGTGTCCTTGGTGACGTTGGAGTAGTACGACTTCACGAAGCTCTCGAGGTGCTTCTGTTCGCCTCGGCTGATGGGCTCCTCGGAGATCCTCGACGGACTGGGCGCTGCTGCCTTGGCCGGTGTGGTCACTCTGGCCGTGGCAAGCGCTGGGGTGGTGCCGCCCTGGTCGCCAAGCTGGCTCACGAAGAACGCCATACCGATCGCTGCCAACAGCAGGGCCACGAGCGCGAGCGACACCCTGCGCCTCCGGCTCCCCCGCTCATCCGGCGGCGGCTGCTGCGACACAGCGGCTTCGAAGTGCTTGGTCGGTTCGACCGGCGGCGGAGCGGCGACTTCGAGTTGTCTGGTCGCTTCGACCAGCGGCTCTGAGGTGACCTGAGGCAGGACCGAGGTGCCAACAGATGCACCCACGGGCATGACCGCAGTGTCACCAGACGCACCCACGGGCATGACCGCAGTGTCACCGGAAGCGACCACTGGCAAGGTCACCGTCGCCTCACCGGCGGCCATACCACCGAGCCGCGTGGCGCTCGTGGCCATGTCCCACCGGCTGGCCGGGTCCTCATCCATCATCGCCTCGATGGCGGGCGCGAGGGCGCCGGCGTGCGTCATCGGTCGAGGTGGCTCGGTGGCGATGGCTCGAAGCAGGGCGATCGGGTTGCTCCGCGACTCGTAGGGCGACCGGCCCTCGACGGCCGAGTAGAGGGTGGCGCCAAGAGCCCAGACGTCGGATGCCGGGTGGGGGTCCTCGCCGCGAGCCAGCTCGGGCGAGAGGTATCCAGGAGTCCCCGTGACGAAGCCGATCGCGGTCAGCTGGTCGTCACCTTGCCCGCGGGCGATGCCGAAGTCGCTGATCTTGGGGCGCCCGGCCTTGTCGATGAGCACGTTGGCAGGCTTGATGTCTCGGTGGACGATGCGGTGCTCATGGGCACGGGCCAGGGCGCCGGCCAGCTGGGCGCCGATGTTGGCCACCCGTCGCGGTGAGAGCTGCCCGTCGCGCGAGATCTCGTCAGCGAGGGTCTGCCCTTCGACGTACTCCATGACCAGCCAGGGCCGTTCGTTGTGGTTGACCACGTCATACACGGCGACGGCGTTGGGGTGGCTGAACGCAGCGGCCGAGCGGGCCTCGCGCATGGCCCGCTCGGTCTCGGTGGCTGACTCGCCCGGCAGCGCGCCCATCTGCTTGACCGCGACTTCTCGGCCGAGGACCTCGTCGCGGCACAGCCACACGGTGCCCATGCCGCCGTGGCCGATCGCGCGCAACACCTGATAGCGGCCGGCAATGAGCTGGTATGGCATGAAATCCTCCGTTTGGCTCCGTTCACCTTACGGCGGCCCGGATGACCCCCAACACGCGCGCCGCCCGGCAACCACGCCCTGCTCGCGCACTCCGCGATAAGTGCGCCACCAAACCGGGCGTACCTTTGATCTCGATGAACACCGGTGGCAAACCAACGAATACGCCATACGAACAGAGCCCCACGAAGGGGCGCTGGTAGCTGGTCGTTTCGGCTCTGCTCCTGCAGTTCTCGATCGGCGCCGTCTACGCAACAGCCGGTTCAGCAACCTCTCGTCCGTGACGCATGGAGCCAATATGGAAGTGACGCCAGGACCTGTCGCCCTGGCAGTCGACGTCGGCGGAACCAAGGTGGAAGCCGCTCTCGTCGACGCCGACGGCCAGATCCTCGACCAATCGCGCCATCGCGAAGCAACGGGACGCGACGCCTCCTCCGACCAGCTCGCGGCGGCCGTGGTCGACGCGGCAGACCGCGCTCTGGCCGCGCTACCGCCAGGCGCGTCGCTCCTGGGCGCCGGCATCGGAAGTGCTGGACCCATCGACCAAGCCGAAGGCACCGTCTCCCCGGTCAACATTCCTGCGTGGCGGGGCTTTGCCCTGCGCGACTTGGTCCGGTCCGTCGTGTCGGACCAGATCGCCGACCCGAAGGTGATCCTGGCCACCGACGGCCTCGCAATCACTCTCGCCGAACACTGGGTGGGTGCCGGCAAGGGCATAGCCAACATGATGGGGATGGTCATCTCCACAGGTGTGGGCGGCGGTCTTATCCTTGGCGGTCGACCGATGCACGGGGCGAGCGGCAACGCTGGTCATATCGGGCACATCGAGGTGAGCGCGATGGACGGTGAGTCCACGGTCGGCCATCCCGGCACGCTGGAGGCGGTAGCGTCCGGCCCCAACTCAGTCGCGTGGGCGCGAGGGCACGACTGGAAAGGGACAACCGGAGAAGATCTGTCACGCGACTACGCGCGCGGCGATGAAGTAGCTCGCGCAGCCATCACCCGGGCAGGCACCGCCGTTGGGCGGGCGATCTCCAGTGCGACCGCTCTGCTGGATCTGGAGCTGGTCGTGATCGGCGGCGGATTCTCCCAAGCCACGCCTGACCTTTTCCGCATCATCCGGGAGACCGTGGCATCCCATCAGCTCGAATTCGTCCGCAATGTTCGAGTCGTGCCCTCGAGCCTGTCCGGTGCCGGGCCGCTCATCGGCGCAGCGGCTTTGGTCCACCTGGCTCACTAACAGCCGAGGGCTGCGGCCGTAGGCTGATGTGATGAGGAGCCGGAGGCCACTCCGTGCACATCGCCCGCGGCCGGGAACCGCCAACGCCGCCGACGCCGCCCGAACCCTCGTGTTCGGCGCCGTGGTCGCAGTGCTGGTCTTGGCCTGCAGCGGTCCCGCGGATGCGTACAACAGCGCGACCTTCGTGGACGAGGGCGGCTCGTCCCTGGAGGTCGGTGGTCGCACCTTCGGGGTCGACGACCTGCGGCCCCTTGTCTTCGCCCCGCCCGGCGACGTGGACGGACCGATCGTGCCGATCGACTGGGTGCCCGGCGCGACCGGTCGGACGGGCAAGGGCTGCTCGATCACCGACTATGGCGACCTCCCCGCCCACGCGATCGTCCTCGTGCGCCCAGGTGACTGTCTGCGGCGTGACCAAGCCGTCGCAGCTCAGCAAGCGGGCGCTGCCGCGTTTGTCGCGGTCTACCCAGGTGCCCCGGCCGGCATCGTGTTCCGCCCGACCCTGATCGAGCCGGGGGCCGTGAACATCCCGGCCGTGGCGGTCTCCCGAGAGGTCACGGAGGCCCTCGTTGTCGCTGGCGGGGGCAGCGGGACCGCGGGTGCCGGAACCGCGGGTGCCGCGACCGCGCACCTGGTGACCCATGCGCGAACGGCGCAGGCTCCGACCCGCTCGGTCATCGCCGAGCTCCCGGGCAGCAAACCCGGCCCGGTGATCATGCTGGGCGCGCACCTCGACTCGGTGATCGACGGACCCGGCGTCAACGACGACGGGTCCGGTGTCGCGGCGTTGCTGGAGATCGCGCGGGCGCTTGGCGGAACGCGCCCGCAGGCGACGGTTCGGATGGCTTTCTGGAGCGGCGAGGAGCTCGGGCTCCACGGCTCATTCCATTACGCCGCAGCCCTTTCGGCGGAGCAGGCGCGGGCCCTCCTGGTCTACGCCAACGTCGACATGATCGCCTCCCCCAACGGGTTCGCCGGCGTGTACGACGAGCCGGGCGCGCCCGCCGGCTCATCGGCCGCGCGTGAGCTGCTGAGCTCCGCAGTAACACGGGCTGGGGGCACCCCTGTCGGGATCGACCTCCACATCGGGTCTGACCACTACGGGTTCGCGGAGGCGGGCGTGGCCACAGCCGGGGTCTTCTCGGGCGCTTCGGACCCGGTCTCGGTCGAGCAGGCCGCAGCCTCGAGAGCAGCCGCCGGCCAGCCCGCGGACGCCTGCTACCACCAGTCGTGTGACGATCTGGAACACGCAAACCTGGGTCTCGCCCGGGTCCTGGCCGCCGGGCCTTGCGGACTTCACCGTCCGCGTCGCCAACAACCCGGAGTTACTGGGCCACTGAGGGCTGGTCGCCGAGTCGTGGTTTCGCACGGCCGCTGCGGGTGTCCAGACACCTGTGTGGCAGGCAGTCAGGGGACATAGGCCACCCTGCCCACCGTGGTCCCGTCGCCGAGCCGCTGCAACCCGTCCGCGACCGCGTCGAGGGCGAGCCGCTCACTCACCAGCGGCTTGACCACCCCGTCCGCGGCCAGCTTGGACAGCTCGTCATGGCAGATCCGCACCAAAGCAGGATCCTTCGTCGTATACAGACCCCAGTGCAGGCCGAGGATCGAGTAGTTCTTGACGAGGGCATGGTTGAGCGCGGCCGACTGAATCTGCCCTCCCGCGAAGCCGACCACGAGGATCCGACCTTCGAAGGCAATGCACTTGGTCGAGCGCTGGTAGGCATCTCCACCGACCGGGTCGAACACGACGTCAGCACCACGACCTTGGGTGACATCCTTGACCACGGCGACGAAGTCCTCGGCGTGACGGTCCACGACGACGTCAGCGCCGAGCCTGCGCGCCACCTCGGCCTTCTCGGGCCCACCGACCACACCGATGACGCGGGCGCCGGCGGCTTTGCCGAGCTGGACCGCGGCGCTGCCGACCCCGCCCGCAGCGGCGTGCACGAGCAGGGTCTCCCCCGGCTGCAGGTGGGCGCGGCGGTGCAGGCCGAACCAGCCAGTCTGGTAACCGATGTAGAACGCAGCCGACTCTGCGTCGTCGAGCGCGCCCGGAGCCGGGAACGCCGTGGCGGTGTCCATCAGCGCAAGCTCCGCGAAGCCACCCGCGGGCAGCACCGACGAGCCAATGACCCGGTCGCCCACGACGAATCCCGTGGTCCCCGGTCCGAGGGCGAGAACCTCCCCACACAGCTCGACGCCAGGGGTGAACGGCAGCGGCGGCTTCACCTGATACAGACCACGGCACATGAGCACGTCGGGAAAGTTTGCCGCAGCACCGAGCACGCGGACCAGCAGCTGGCCAGCATCGGGTGCCGGGTCAGGGACCTCTGCCAGGCTCATCACGTCGCGCGGCTCGCCGAGCTCGGACACCCGCCAGGCCTTCACGAGATGCCTCCCGCCTCATCGAGCCGGCGTTGCAGCTTGCTCATGCCGGCCAGCCATCCGTCGGTGCTGGTCGCGCGGTACTCGTAGTAACCCTTCACCTGCGGGTGCGGAAGGATCAGGAACCGGTCGTCCCGGAGTGCGTGCCACACCGTCTCGGCGACCTGCTCGGGCTCGAGTGCGATGTCGTGGCTCAGCAGCTCCTGGAGCGGTCCGGCATTGTCGAGCATCTGGGTCTTCACACCCTGCGGGCAGATGACCTGCACGGTGATCCCCCGGTGGCCGTAGGTGGCCGAGAGCCACTCGGCGAACGCGACGGCGCCGTGTTTGCTGACCGAGTACGGTGCGTTGCCGAGCATCGTGAGCAGACCAGCCGCCGACGCGGTGACCACGAACCGGCCGCCGCCCTCCTCCAGCCAGGTGGGCACGAGCTGCTGGGCCGCGCGAACGTGCGCCATCACGTTCACCTCGAGTGCTCTGGCCCAGTCGTCGGCAGGCGTGTCCAGGCCCCCGCCGAGGTCGATGCCGGCGTTGGCGAAGTAGATGTCGATGCCGCCGAGGTGGCCGCGTCCGGCGTCGAGAAGTGCGCTCAC
>PKWT01000078.1:0-2717 GCA_003132125.1 Micrococcales bacterium
CGGCGCGCGGCAGCCTGGTAGCGCTGCCCGACGCCCGACGTCTTTATGGGCGTGTTTGTTTTACCAGCGAAATAGGGGGAAAAATAATTGACCCAGGATTGGTGGGGAGAAACAGGTGGGTCAGGTTCAGGCCAGATCTGTCACGGGCTCGTAGGCACAGCTTGGGTCTTCGGCCAGTGGGTCCCCCGTCGTTGCATAGGCATGGGAACGCGAGCCCCCGCAAACGGCTCTGAACTCGCACTGACCGCATCGGCCGCCAAAGGTGTCCGGACTGCGCAACGCCTGCAGCAGCTCGGAGCCGCGGTAGATCTCGGGGAACGACTTCCTGCGCACTGAGCCAACGGGAGTGGGCAGGAACCCGCTGGGGTACACCACTCCGACGTGGTCGACGAACGCGAATCCGCGGCCCGAGTTGACGTCGATCGGCGGACGNNCCCGCCCGCTGTATGGCGATTCGCCGGTAATGGGGAGCCTCGGTGGTCTTGATGGCGACGAGATCTGAAACGTCATGCAGCCAGTGCAGGACTTCTTCCGCTTCACCCGCGGTGAGGGGTTGCAGGTCCTTGCCACGACCGGTCGGCACGAGGAAGAACACGCTCCACAGTGATGCGCCCAGATCGAGTACGTGTCTCAGCATCTGTGGCAGCTCAAGCACATTGCCTCTGGTGACCGTGGTGTTGATCTGCAGACGAAAACCGATATCAGTGACAGTGCGGGCCGCGTCCAGCGTCGCGTCGAAGACTCCCTCGACGCCTCTGAAGGAGTCATGGCTGTAGGCGGTCGCTCCGTCCAGAGACAGCGAGACCGCCTTGGCACCTGCCTCGTGAAGCTCCTCCAGGACCGATCGGGTGAGCCGGTCAGTGACCGACGGCGACAGGGCCATGTTCAGCCCGATTCGGGTGCCGTGTGCTACCAGCTCGGGCAAGTCGGGTCGCTCGAAGGGGTCACCCCCGGTGAGGACGACCAGGGGTCGTGGTGCTCCGAAAGACGCGAGGTCGTCCAACAGGTGTCGGCCTTCATCGGTGGTCAGCTCGAACGGGTTGCGGGTACGGATGGCGTCCGCACGGCAGTGGGTGCACACGAGCTGACAGGCGCGGGTGACTTCCCAGATGACGATGAAGGGCCGCTCCGATGCGTCGTGACGCATGAACCGCACGGGTCGCGACTGTGCAACGGTCATGGAGCGAACCTCTTTCTCTGAACCTCAGGTAACAGGCAACGCGGTAGCGAGCAGGACGACAACGAACGAACCGGCCAGGGATGACACCGCCAGGGATCGGGCTAGGGTTCGGCGCCCGGCCGAGATGGCCCACCCGTGAAGCCCTGCGGCCAGCATGACCAGGGCGAAGGCGACCAGCTTCCCGGCGAGCATGCGCCCGTACCCGGGTTGGGTCAGGGAAGCCAGGGTGACCCCTTTGTGACGGGCCAGGGCCACTCCCGTGGCCAGCTGGAGCGGGATCAGGACCGCCATGGTGGCGATGCCGAACCGCATACCCAGGACGCGCATCAGGCCTGCGCGAGCCTCCTCGGGGAGGCGGTTTCGCGCGACGGGCATCACCAGTGCCGAGACGGTGAGCTGTCCCCCGAGCCAGACAACCGCGCCGAGCACGTGCAGGAATCTCACGAGGGACCACAGACCGAGCACCTAGTACGCCTCGAAGATTCCGTGGGCACCGCGCTGGCCGTCGACCATGGCGTGATCGGTGAAGGGGTAGTGGCCTGCCTGTGGCAGGACGAACTCGACGAAGCCTCCCTGGGCGGGGGCGAGATCCAACACCTGTGACGCGCCGTGCTCGGCGTTGCCGGCTCGCAGGAGATAGGCGCCCTCCTTGAACACCGCGTCGAACTGGGTTCCCACGACGTGGAATGCCGTTGCGCGCTGCGGTCCCGCATCTACCACCCATACCCGAACCCGTCCACCGGCCCGGACGCGGATCGGGGCGTGGTCGTACTGGTTGACGTAGCCGTTGAACAAGATGGCGTCGGGCTTCTCGGCCGCAATCTTGGCTTCGTCGGCGGTACCACCCTGTGGGCCGAGATAGAGCTCGGACTGCACGATGACAAACTCCTGCGCGACGGGCGGCAGGTTGGGAGGGTCGATGATGACTGCGCCATACATTCCGTTCGCGATGTGCAGGGCCATCGGCATCGTGCTGCAGTGGTAGAGCCACGCCCCCGAATGGTTAGCGACGAACTGGTAGGTCAGCGACTTCCCGGGGTCGATCGTGCGCATCGGCAGGTCGGGTGCCAGGGAGCCGGCATGAAAGTCGATGCCATGGCCCATGCTCGCATCGTTGACGAAGGTGACGGTAAAGACGTCTCCGACCTTGCCGTGCAGGGTGGGGCCGGGCGCGGTCCCGTTGAAGGTCCACAGGGTCTGGCGCACCCCGGGGGCGACCTCAATGACCGTGTCGCGCACCGTCATGGTCAGTTGGTGTTCCTTGGCGCCCGGGGCCGGTTGCAGGGCGGGGTCGTATGGCTTCCAGCCCGGTCCCGGGGAGGCTTGGAAGTCAATGGCTGGCGCGGCCTGGCCTGCCAGCGCGGCTTTCGACATGGGCCCCATCCCGGGGGCGGACCCGGGGGGTTTGGCGGCCGAGCTGGCGGCATTGCCGGTCCCGGCCAAGACGATGCTCAGGGTCATCCCCGCGACCCTGTGTCCGGGGACGCTGCACCAGCCGGCGATGTCGGCGTTGACGACGCCGACGGTGAGGGTCGCA
>PKWT01000078.1:2805-4171 GCA_003132125.1 Micrococcales bacterium
GAGGGCGACGACGAGCATGACGGCACCCAGAGCCAGACCCCCCATCAGGCCGGCTCGATCCTGTCCCGGAGCCGGCTCTGTGAGCGGACCGACCCGCTGGTCGGTGCTGATCATGCTGACCGTCCCTTCGTGCGCGCCTGTCGCACGGCGATCACGGAAGCGGCGAGGAAGCCGAGCACGGCAAGCTCGGTGCCCACCCCGCCGACTCGCCAGCAGAGTGTGGATCCGAGCCCGTCGCCGAGGAACACTCGCGCCAGGAGGGACGCGTGAAGGAGCCCCACGTGCACGTAGAACCACGGGCGAAACGGAAGCCGGACCCGAAGGACGGCAGGCACGATGACAGGTGCGTGCCCAAAGATCATCGACATCACAAAGCCCAGGAACACCGAGTGCAGGGCCGCGTCGTAGACCGCCACGCTCGCGCCCAGGTTGCCCGCGAGAAGCCAGATCGCCCCGCCGATGAAGAGCCAGACGTACCCCGCGAGTAAGCAGACCGCCATGAAGCGGGTGACGCCGGGAATCTTGACGGTTCGGCGTGCGACGTCGTGCACGGAACCCCATACAGCCAGCGCGATCATGCCGGCGCCAGCCAGGCGGACCCCGCTGGACCCGGTCGTGGCCGTCGTCGTGAGGATGAGCCCAGCACCGAAGATGACCGCCCCGGCGAGGAACTGGTGCACGGAGGTTCGCGTCAGGAGCGCGACCCGGGCCAGCTCAAGGCGTTCGCCGATGATCGTCAGGATGAGGAACCCGGCGATCCATGGCACTAGCCGCGGCAGCGACCAGCCCATCAGCCAGAGCAGGGTCGCCACGTACCAGCACACGGCCCCCGCAGCCATCACCCTCAGATGCAGGGCGGGTTGGATGCGGTGCACCACGACGTACACCACCACCAGGACGATCGACGCAGCACACAACAGCAGCCGCCCCACCATCGGCGGCAGACTCACCAGGACGGCAACGCCGCCAGCGCCGGCGAGGGCGGGTGCCGCGAAGGCCCACGGGCGACCGAGCGCGACCGCTCGTTCGAGCGAGATCACCGTCCCGAGGAACCCGAGGGCCATCAGTACTCCGTGCTCTTCGGCGGTCGTCGCGAGCAAGGTCGGCACCGGCAGGCCCAGAAGGAGGAGTCCGCCCCACAGTCCCGCGAGCAGACAGACGAGAGCGGCGATGAACAGCGGAAGGCGGGTGCGCGGGATTGTCGAGGACGTGCGCCCACTAGCAGGCATGACTGTGTCGGCGGAGCCCGTCGAGGTCACCATCCGAACGCCTGCTTCGTTTCGTCTGCCATCATCTCGGGAGTCCAGGCCGGCGTGTGGGTGATGACCACTTCGACCCGGTCGGCCGCGCCACCGGCCAGCAGCAC
>PKWT01000078.1:4187-4883 GCA_003132125.1 Micrococcales bacterium
CCACCCGGTTGTTGACCTCGAGGCCATAGACCAAGCCCAGGGAGATGATGTCGACCCCGAGCTCGGGGTCGATCACGTCCCGGAGGGCGTCTCGCAGCTGCTCGGTCTCGCTTCCCGGGAGCAGGAGCCGGGTCACGGACAGCGGGTCGCGGCTCATGCCCGTGCTCCGGCGCCATGGATCACGGCGGGCGTGATGTGCACCAGGCATAGGTCCGGGCGTACGAAGGGCTCGATGCGAACAGAGCTCGGTGGGGCTTGCATCTGGTCCAGCGCCCCCTGGATGAGGCCCAGGTGCACGGCGCAGACGACGTCGGTGTGCTCGCGCGCGATGTCGTAGAAGGGGCACTGATGCACCTCGATCACCGTCGCGTTCCCGGTGGTGTTCCCCGTGGCGCCGCTGAGGGTCTTGCCTGCGGTGGCGTTGCTGACTCGCGGTGCGAACCCCACCTCGTCCAGCAGCGCGACGACACGGTCAAGCGCGCGTCCGGAGTCGAGCGGCTCGGCGCTCGTGCCACACTGCTGTTCAAGGCGCTGACCCCACCGCCGGCCGGCTTTGGCGGCCACCGCCCCAGCTGCCGGCTCGCCGTCTCGGATGCCGCTGGCCAGGATCTCGGCGAGGACCTTGTAGGAGTCCTCCGGTCCGGCGCCCCGCGTCGAGGTCGCGCGAAAGAGAAGTCGCGGGCGCCCGGGGGTCTT
>PKWT01000201.1 GCA_003132125.1 Micrococcales bacterium
GCTCGCCCCGGTCGAGGCCGCGGCGCGCACGAGGGTGGAGGCGCTGACAAGTGCGGAGTGCATGAGCGAAGGCTAGGCGCGGCGGGATGCCGCGTCAGTCCTTGATCTCGGCGACCACGGCGCCATTGGTCACGGTCTCGCCGACGCTGGCGCTCAGATTGGTGATGGTTCCGGCCTTGTGGGCGTTGATCGGTTGTTCCATCTTCATCGCCTCGAGGACAACCACAAGATCGCCTGCCTCGACCATCTGGCCGTTCTCGACGGCGATCTTGACGATGGTTCCCTGCATCGGTGCTGTCAGGGAGTCCCCGGATGCCACGGCACCGGCCTTGGTCCCTCGGGAGCGCTTCGGTGCCTTCTTCTGGGCCGCGCTGCCGGCACCACCGAATGACAGGCCCCCGGGCAGAACCACCTCGAGCCGTTTGCCGCCGACCTCGACCACCACACTCTGGCGCTCGCCGGTGTCCTCAGGGGCAAGCGCCACGACTCCGGCGTACGCGGGAATCTCGTTGACGAACTCGGTCTCGATCCAGCGGGTGTGCACCGTGAACGGCTGGGCGGGGTTCTTGGGCGCGAAAGCCTCGTCGGCGACGACCGCCCGGTGGAACGGCAGCACGGTGGGCATGCCGTCGATGACGAACTCGGCCAGTGCCCGGCGTGCACGGGCCAAGGCTTGCGTGCGGTCCTTGCCGGTGATGATGAGCTTGGCCAGCATCGAGTCGAACGCCCCGCCGATGACGTCTCCGGACTCGACGCCTGAGTCCAGCCGCACGCCGGGACCGGACGGAGGGCTGAACTCGACCACGACGCCGGGTGCCGGCAGGAAGTTGCGGCCGGCGTCCTCGCCGTTGATCCGGAACTCGATCGAGTGGCGCGTCGGCGCTGGGTCGGAGTAGCCGATTGCCTCACCGCTGGCGATGCGGAACTGCTCGCGGACCAGGTCGATGCCGGTGACCTCTTCGGTGACCGGGTGCTCCACCTGCAGTCGGGTGTTGACCTCCAGGAAGGAGATGACTCCGTCCTGGCCGACGAGGAACTCGCAGGTGCCGGCACCGCGGTAGCCGGCCGCCTTCAGGATGGCCTTGGATGCGCGGACCATCTCAGCGTTCTGCTGGCGGGACAGGAACGGCGCAGGCGCCTCCTCAACCAGCTTCTGGTGGCGCCTCTGCAGCGAGCAGTCGCGGGTCGACACGACCACGACATTGCCNNGAACAGCTCGGGGATCTGCTCCATGGTGCGTGCGACCTTCATCCCTCGGCCGCCGCCGCCGAAGACCGCCTTGATGGCAACGGGGAGACCGTACTTCTTGGCGAAGGCCACGACCTCTTCGCCGCCCTCGACAGGGTCGGATGTGCCGGGAACCATGTGTGCGTTCGCCTTGGTGGCGATTTGGCGGGCCTTGACCTTGTCGCCCAGGGCTTGGATCGCCTCGGGAGGTGGGCCGATCCAGATCAGCCCGGCGTCGAGCACTGCCTGGGCGAACGAGGCATTCTCGGCCAGGAACCCATAGCCGGGGTGAACCGCGTCTGCGCCGGCCTTGACGGCAACGGCCAGCAGCTTCTCCTGCACAAGGTACGAGTCTCCAGGTGTCGAACCGCCAAGCGCATAGGCCTCGTCCGCGACCTTGACGTGCAGGGCATCTCGGTCCGGATCGGCGTAGACGGCAACCGAACGAATCCCGCTGTCCTTGCACGCCCGAGCGATACGGACGGCGATCTCGCCGCGGTTTGCGATCAACACTTTACGGATGGGCGCCATAGTGTCGGGAGCCTAGCGCCTGACGCGGCGATGGCGGAGGTGACCCGTCCCACCCCGCTCAGTCATGGCCGAGCGCCAGGAGATCGTCGTGGCAGCGCTGCTCGAAGTCGTCGAGCTCCTTGAGCGCCTCCTCGATGTCGCGGCGCCGGCGCTCGAGGTCCGCTCTCCGGTCGTTGATCTGGTTCAACACGTACCGCAGCTGGCTCGCCTGACCCCGGGGCTCGTCATACAGGTTGATGATCGTGCGGATCTCCTCCAGCACGAAGCCAAGTCGCTTGCCCCGCAGGATCAGGTTCAGCCGGGTGCGGTCGCGGCGGCGGTAGACGCGCACGGTGCCACGCCGTTCGGGGGAGATGAGCCCGAGCTCCTCGTAGTGACGCACGGCTCGATGGGTGACGCCGAACTCGTCGGCAACCTGCGCGATCGTCCAGGTTCTCGCGTCGCTCGCCGTTGTCGAGTCGTTCGCGGCGGGTCCGCTGGCCAGCCCATCTGCCGAACCGGCCGCTGTTACTGAGTCGCTCAAGGCAGTCACAAGGTTCATCGCGGAGCTCTTGTCATGTTCGTCAGGATGCTTTACGTTTACGTGAACGTCAAGTGACTCCGACCAATCCTCGGTGCCAACGAAGGGCCACCCCACATGTTCGAGCTCAGCAAGGAACACGAAGACTTCCGCGCAGTCGTGCGCGAGTTCGCCGAGGCAGAGGTGGCTCCCCACATCGCCGCATGGGACCGCGAAGAGCACTTCCCGGTCGACCTGATCCCCAAGATGGGCGACCTCGGGCTGTTCGGTCTCGTGGTGCCGGAGGAGTTCGGCGGCGCCGACGGTGACTTCACGAGTCTCTGCGTGGCGATCGAGGAGCTGGGCCGGGTCGATCAGTCCATCGGCATCACGCTCTCGGCCGGCGTGGGCCTTGGCATCAACCCGATCCTCACCTACGGGTCCCAGGAACAGAAGGAGCAGTACCTACCCGATCTCGTCGCAGGGCGTGCTCTCGCGGCGTTCGGTCTGACCGAGTCCGAGGCTGGCTCTGATGCGGGCGCCACTCGCACCAAGGCCCGCCTCGAAGGCGACGAATGGGTGATCAACGGTTCCAAGGCATTCATCACCAACAGCGGCACCGACATCACCTCGGTCGTCACTGTCACGGCTCGCACAGGTGACAACCCTGACGGCTCAGCCCAGATCAGCGCGATCCTGATCCCTTCTGGCACAACGGGATTCGTCGTCGAAGCGCCCTACCACAAGCTGGGCTGGCACGTGTCCGACACCCACGGCCTCTTGTTCGACAACTGCCGCGTCCCGGCCGAGAACCTGCTCGGTGATCAGGGCGCCGGCTACAGACAGTTCCTCAAGACTCTCGACGACGGCCGCATCGCGATCAGCGCCCTTGCCGTCGGACTGGCCCAAGCCTGCCTCGAGGCCTCGACCGCCTACGCCAAGACGCGGATCGCATTTGGCCGGCCCATCGGCGTGAACCAGGGCGTCTCGTTCCAGATCGCCGACCTTGCAGTGATGGTTGAGGCGGCCCGCACGTTGACCTACAAGGCCGCGTGGCTCAAGGACGAGCTCCACGCCGGGCGTCGCTCGGTCAAGGACGTCAAGCACGCCGCAGCAGTGGCCAAGCTCTACTCGACAGAGGCCGCGGTGACGGCTACCCGCATCGCCACGCAGGTCTTCGGCGGCAACGGCTTCATGGAGGACTTTCCGGTTGCGCGCTTCTACCGGGATGCCAAGATCCTTGAGATAGGCGAAGGTACGAGTGAGGTTCAGCGCATGGTCATCGCGAGGGGCCTGGGTCTGCCCAGCACCTGATCTGTCCGGATCGCGCACCATCACATCAACAGATGCCACATGAACGGATGCCAGGAGATGTCGGTATGACGGACGTTCACTCCCAGCCCACGTCACATTTCGCCGGCCCCAGCGATGGCGGCGACCCCCGCGTGGCGGATGTCCGTATGCGGCTGAATGTGGCTCATGCCGCCTCCGCGACGCCCCCGCCGAAGGCTGCCGCCAAGCTCATCTCACAGAACAAGCTGTATGTGCGTGAGCGCATCTCGTTGCTGTTCGACGAAGGCTCCTTCGTCGAGGACGGGCGTTTTGCCAACGCGATCTCGGGCGATTTGCCGGCTGATGGCGTGGTGACGGGCAGAGGGACGGTGGACGGCCGGCCGGCAATCGTCGTGGCCAACGACCCGACGGTCAAGGCCGGGTCGTGGGGTGCCCGCACGGTGGAGAAGATCATCCGCGCCACGGAGATGGCGTTGCGCGAAGAGCTGCCGATCTTCTGGTTCATCGACTCCGCTGGCGCGCGGATCACCGACCAGGTCGACCTCTTCCCGGGCCGTCGCGGTGCTGGCCGGATCTTCCACAACCAGGTGGCGCTCTCGGGCAAGGTTCCGCAGATCTGCTGTCTGTTCGGCCCCTCGGCCGCCGGCGGCGCATACATCCCCGCCTTCACCGACATCGTGATCATGGTCGACGGCAATGCGTCCATGTACCTCGGCAGCCCTCGCATGGCCGAGATGGTTGTCGGCGAGATCGTCTCGCTCGAGGACATGGGCGGTGCGCGTATGCACTGCACCGTCTCCGGCTGTGGTGACCTCCTTGCGTCAGACGACAGAGATGCCATCGACCTGGCCAAGCTCTACTTCTCCTACGTGCCGTCGAACTGGCGAACCGAGGGCCCGACGTACGTGCCCGAGGAACCGCTGCGCCCCCTGACGCGATCCACCGTCCCCGAGATAGAGAGCCAGCCTTTCGACATCCATGAGGTCATCGACGGCCTGGTGGATGACGACTCCTTCTTCGAGCTCAAGCCGCTGTATGCCGCGGAGCTGGTTACCGGGTTCGGCCGAATGGTGGGACAGACGGTGGGTGTGGTCGCCAACAACTCCGCGGTCAAGGGAGGGGTTCTCTTCGTCGACAGCGCCGACAAGGCGGCACGTTTCATCTGGTTGTGCGATGCCTTCTCGATCCCGCTGATCTATCTGGCCGACGTCCCCGGCTTCATGATCGGGTCGGAGGTCGAACGAGCCGGCATCATCAGGCACGGCGCCAAGATGATCACGGCCGTGTCGGAGGCCACGGTGCCGCAGATCTCGGTGATCGTGCGCAAGGCATACGGCGCCGGCCTGTACGCCATGGCCGGCCCGGGATTCGGTCCGGACGCAACTCTGGCGCTGCCCACTGCCCGGATCGCGGTGATGGGTCCAGAGGCGGCAGTCAACGCGGTCTACGCCAACAAGATCGCGGAGATCGCGGACCTCGCCGAGCGCGAGCAGTTCGTGCAGGACAAACGTCGCGAGTACGAGCAGGACGTCGACCTCGAGCGTCTGGCCTCTGATCTCGTTCTTGACGCGATCATCGAGGCAGATGAGCTGCGATCCGAGCTGGTGCGCCGCCTGGCCTATGCCGCACGGCGGGATCGCACCTTCAGTGATCGCCGCAGAGGCGTCCCGCCGGTCTAGAACGCGCCCTTGGCCGGGCTCTCGGGATCGGCCTGATTCGACCCTGCACATCGCAGGGGTGACGGCGGTCGCCTGGCCTAGCAAGCGGCGGCGAACGCCGTTGCAGCGCCCCGACATTCGACCGTGCTGCATGCTCGAACGACCGGTGTGCCCAGGGGCGGATCCGCGTGGTCAAGGACGGGGCGAAAACGGTGCTAAAGTCGTCCACGGCCCAACAAGCCAAGCCCTGCAGAACCAGCCCTGATCCACGGATCAGAGCGCGTTTGACTGGGCGAGGCGGGTCAGGTAAGTTTGAACGGTTGCCCCGA
>PKWT01000482.1:0-197 GCA_003132125.1 Micrococcales bacterium
TTCGACACCCGCATCGCCCGGGCCCTGCTCGACGAACACACCGGCGTCGTGATCGAGACCGCCACCACCGCATACCTACCCAACGCGGCCATGCGCCGCTTCATCCAACAACGCGACGGCCACTGCCGCTTCCCCGGCTGCAACCGTGGCGCCCGACGGTGCGAACCCGACCACATCATCCCGTTCTCCCGCGGCGG
>PKWT01000482.1:293-16920 GCA_003132125.1 Micrococcales bacterium
GTCTCGGCGTACGCCCGCGCAACCGCCAACGTCAGTCCCCCCGTCGCCTCGATCTCAACCTCTTCACCTGTACCCCGAACGGCCTCGACGGCGGCGCGCAGCTGGTCCACGGACATGTTGTCGCACAGAAGGAAACGCGCGCCTGCGGACACGGCTTCGAGCGCCTCAGCCGTGGTGGTGACCTCGACCTGTATGTCAACAACCGGGTAGGCGCCGTGGACAGCATCGAAGGCGGCCGACACCGAACCCGCCGCCAGCTTGTGGTTGTCCTTGATCATCGCAACGTCGTAGAGCCCCATCCGCTTGTTGGTGCCTCCACCGCAGCGGACTGCGTACTTCTCCAGCGCCCGCAGCCCAGGGGTCGTCTTGCGGGTGTCCAGCACCATGGCGCCGGTCCCCTCGAGGGCATCGGCCCACCGCCGCGTCTGGGTAGCCACTCCCGAGAGTCGGCTGATCAGGTTGAGCATCGTGCGCTCCCCCACGAGGATGGCCCGGGTGGAACCACGCAGTATGCCGATGACGTCGCCCGAGCGGACCGAGTCGCCGTCCTCGAAGCGCAGCTCCACGGCAACCTCACGCGACCCGATGCGTTCGGTTACTGCGCGAAAAACCAATGAGATCAACGGGATCCCCGCGACCACGCCGTCAGCCCTTGCCACGACATGCGCAGCACTGCGCTGGGTGGGCGGGATGATGGCGGAGCTGGTGACGTCCAGACCGGGGAAGCCGCCGAGATCCTCATCGAGGGCGCCCTCGACCACGACCTGCGCCCGGGTCTCAGGGAAGGTGTTCACAAACGATCCTCGGCTGTGACGTGATCTTTGGAGGCAACCGGGTGGAACGACGTGGTGATCGACCCATCGGCCTTGCGGACGGCATGGGTGTGTCCGAGCCAATGGGCATCATCGCGGTCGGTGAAGTCCGAGCGGACGTGTCCACCGCGGGACTCCTCCCGCAGCGTGGCCACCGCAGTCAGGAGCTGTCCCACGTGCAGCAGGTTCGAGGTCTCCCACGAGTCAGGATCGGCTGCGAGTCCCGGTGCCGAGCCTGCGATGACCTCGAGCATCTTGGCTGCCTCCGCCAAGGAGTCGGCACTGCGCACCGCCCCGGCGCCGACCGTCATCGCCCGCTGGATCCCGGTCCGTTCCTTGCTGGCGACCAGCGTGGCGTCCTCCACCGATACGAGGGGACCGGCCGGGCTCAGATCCCCCGCTGCCAGTCGGGCCGTGATGTCGTCGGCGATGCGGTGGGCGAAGACAAGTCCCTCGAGCAAGGAGTTGGACGCGAGCCGGTTGGCACCGTGAACTCCTGTGCAGGAGACCTCCCCGCAGGCATACAGCCCAGCCAGGGTGGACCGGCCGACCAGATCTGTGAGCACGCCGCCGCTGGCGAAGTGCTGGGCGGGAGCCACAGGCAGCAGCTCGGTCGCCGGGTCAAAGCCGAGCTCACGACACCGGGTGAGGATCGACGGGAACCGCTTCTCGAGGAACTGCTTGCCCAGATGACGGGCGTCCAGATAGACGTGGTCAGCGCCGGTCTGGGCCATGCGGGCGACGATGGCCTTGGCCACGATGTCACGCGGAGCGAGGTCCGCGAGCTCATGGACACCCTGCATGAACCGCACCCCGTCCCGGTCGACCAGGAAGGCGCCTTCGCCGCGCATCGCCTCGGAGAGAAGGGGCTGCTGCCCGCTCGCGCCCTCACCCAGCCACAGCACCGTGGGGTGGAACTGGACGAACTCGAGGTCGGAGATCACGGCACCGGCCCGCAACGCGGCCGCCACTCCATCACCCGTGGCCACTGAAGGGTTCGTCGTCGCCGAATAGACCTGACCGATCCCGCCGGTAGCGAGGACGACAGCGCGTGCACGAGCTGCTCCAACGCCATCGATCTGACCCTCGCCGATGACGTGCAACGTCACACCGCATACACGAGCATCCTTGTCCTGCAACAGATCCACGACCAACGCGTGCTCGAGCACCTCGATGCCGGGATCTTCCTTGACTGCGGCCAGCGCCGCCGCCAGCGCTGCGATCAGCGCCCGGGAGACCTCTTTGCCGGTCGCGTCTCCACCGGCATGGGCGATCCGGTCACGGCCGTGACCACCCTCTCGGGTCAGCGAGATCTCACCGTCAGGCCCGCGGTCGAACTCCATTCCGAGAGTCGCGAGCTCACGAACACGAGCCGGGCCTTCGGTAACAAGGACGCGCACGGCGTCCTCGTCGCAGACGCCAGCGCCGGCGACCAGGGTGTCCTGAAGATGCTCGTCCGCGGAGTCAGCGGGATCGAGGGCAGCGGCGATTCCACCCTGGGCCCACTGCGTCGACCCCTCTGGGAGCAACGTCTTGGTCACCAGCAGCACGCGGTCGACCCGTCGGCGCAGACGGAGTGCGGCGGTCAGACCGGCCACCCCGGAGCCGACAACGATGACATCGGCCGAAGCGACCCACCCGGGTTCGGGTGCCGCCAGACGGGCCGGGATGCGCAGCGCCGGGATGGTGGGGGTCACCGCTGGCCTCGGGGCGTCCCGGATGCCTCGAGGCCGAACCCGTCCGGAACGGCTCCAGGGTCGCCCCCGACGTCGACGACATGGTTGTCATGGTCGACGAAGACGACGCGTGGCACGAACGTCCTGGCCTCGTTCTCGTCCATCTGGGCATAGGCGATGATGATCGCGATGTCGCCCGGGTGGACCAGGAGGGCCGCTGCCCCGTTGATGCAGATCTGCCCGCTTCCTGCCTCACCTTCGATGANNAGCCGGGCAGCCTCGAGGAGAGTCCGGTCGATCGTCACAGAGCCGACGTAGTTGAGATCTGCCTGTGTAACCGTCAGGCGGTGGAGCTTGGCGTAGAGCATGGTGCGCAACACGGCGATGTCCTTCGGCTCAGAGGGCTAGGGGGCCGGCGGACCCGATGGGGCTCGACGGACCATCGTCCCGGCCAGCGGCGTCGGAAAAGATCTTGAGCGCACCACCGCCGGGACCGACGTTGACGGGAACGTTGTCGATCAAGCGGGTTGTCCCCACCCGTCCTGCGACGGCGAGCAGGGCCTCACCGCGGTACCACTCAGGGACGTCCTCCAGCGTGGAGGGATGCACCAGCACGAGGTAGTCGATGAGGGCCAGTGGCTCCCCGACGAGCACGGCCCTGGCTGCGCGGCGTACGGCCGAGGGTCCCTCCGTGGCGGCCGCGGCGCCGGCGGCCAGCGCCCGGGACAGACACAGCGCTGTCTCGCGGTCAGACGCGGTGAGGTACATGTTTCGGCTGCTCAACGCCAGGCCGTCGGCCTCACGCACCGTCGGGACGGCGACCACATCGACGGAGAAGTCCAGGTCGCGCGCCATCCGCCGGATCAGCAGCAGCTGTTGGGCGTCTTTCTGTCCGTAGTACGCGAGGTCTGCACCCGTCAGGTGGAGCAGCTTGCCGACCACGGTGAGCACCCCGTCGAAGTGGCCGGGACGTGCCTGACCCTCGAGCACGTTCCCGAGCGGCCCGGCGGACACCCGAACCC
Source organism: Micrococcales bacterium (assembly GCA_003132125.1). Classification (GTDB taxonomy): domain Bacteria; phylum Actinomycetota; class Actinomycetes; order Actinomycetales; family Dermatophilaceae; genus UBA4719. The sequence goes on from PKWT01000482.1 coordinate 3,804, forward strand.
CCGGATCGCCGTCGGGATAGATGACATTCGGCGTCGGCAGGAAGACCAGGTCGACGCCTTCGCGCCGGCAGATCGCCATATCGGAGTCGACCGTGCGGGGATACCGCGAGAGGTCCTCACGGGGGCCGAACTGCAACGGGTTGAGGAATATCGTCACGATCACGTGACGCGCATCCGCCCGCGCCCGACGGATCAGCGCCGAGTGTCCCTCGTGGAGGGCGCCCATCGTCATGACCACCGCGACCCCGCCGTCGTCCAGCTTTGCGCGAGCAGCTTTGAGGTCCGGACGGGTCCGTGCAACCAGCGGCTCGGTCCGGTCGAAGGTCTCGGTCACGGTTGCTCCTTGGGTGCGGCGAGGATGTCGAGCAGAGCCTCGGCCCCGGTCGGCGTCAGTCGCCCACTGGCGAGCGCCCTCTCTGCGGTCGCTCGGGCCAGCGCGACGTAGGTCGGGCGGATATCGGGAGTCTGCTCGGTCAGTTGTGCAAGGTGCGCCGCAACCGTACCCGCATCACCGCGAGCAACCGGCCCGGTGAGAGCACCGTCACCGAGCCGGAGCACGTTGTCCAGTGCCGCCTGCAGGAGGGGTGCAATGAGCCGCTGGGGGTCCTGCACCCCGGCCGAGCCGACAATCTGCATCGCCTGCGCCACCAGGGTCACGAGGTGATTGGCGCCGTGCGCGAGCCCCGCGTGGTACATCGGACGGCTGTCTTCGTCGATCCACACCGGCTCTGCGCCCATCTCGACCACGAGCGCCTCAGCAACGGGCCGCAAGGCTTCTGGTGCCGTGATGCCGAAGCAGCAGTCGGCCAGTCGGACCAGGTCCATCGACGTGCCGGTGAACGTCATCACCGGATGCAGGGCCAGCCCCAGCACATGATGACCGGCCGCAGCGTCAAAGACCGCCGTGCCGTAGCGCCCTGATGTGTGCACCACGATCTGTCCGGCCTGCCAAGCGCCGGTGGCACTCAACCCAGCGATCAGATCGGGCAGCGCGTCGTCGGGAACGGTCAGCAGGACCAGCTCGGCCCGTCTGACGACCTCTTCCACGGATGTCACGGGTATGCCGGGCAGCAGCGCGGCCGCGCGCGCCCGGGACTGCTCGCTGACGCCCGAGACGGCCACGAGGCGGTGCCCCGCCTGGAGCAGGGCTGCGCCGAGCACGGCTCCGACTCGGCCGGTACCGACGATTCCGACGTCCAGCCGAGCGGGTCGCTGCGTCGCCGCATTCAGGTCACTCACTCCGGAAACGCTAGCGCGTTCGTGAACCACGTAGCGTTCGGCCCGTGACGTGGACTCCGTGGAAGCAGGCATGGGATCAGGCTCTCTATGGCCAGAAGGGGTTCTATCGCCAGGTGACGGGACCCGCTGGGCACTTCTCGACCGCAACGCAGGGGATCCCGCAGATCGGCGAGCTGTTGGCCCGGGCCCTGTTGAAGCTCATGGCCCAGCAGGGTCTCGACACCTTCGTGGACATGGGATGCGGCCGTGGCGAGCTGCTCGAACATGTCCACCGCCTTGACCCTCACGTGCACTGCCTCGGGGTCGACGTGGTTGAACGGCCCGAGCTCAGTGAACCCATCGGGTGGATTCGGTCTCCCGGCGGGGAACGCCTGCCCGACGACCTCGACGGCCTTAGCGGCACCCTGATCTTCGCCAACGAATGGCTGGATGTGGTGCCCTGCCCGATCGCCGAGATGGACGGGAACGGTGAGCTCAGGGAGGTCCTCGTAGACGTCTCGTCCGGCGCAGAACAGCATGGCGAGGTCGTGTCAGGCCCCGACCGTGAGTGGTGTCAGTGGTTCTGGCCCACTGACCGGCTCGAGCCCGGTGATCGCGTCGAGATCGGCGGGACGCGTGACACCGCTTGGGACAACCTGCTGGCCCGTCTCACATCCGGTCTCGCGGTCGCTGTCGACTACGGCCACACCATCGACTCACGCCCTGCGATGGGCACCCTGACCGGCTTCAGGCAAGGCCGTCAGGTTCTGCCCATGCCCAACGGATCCTGCGACCTCACCGCCCACGTCGCCATGGACTCCCTCACTCACGACCAGCTCATGGACCAGCGCACGGCGTTGCGGCAGCTGGGAGTCAGCGGCCAGACCCCGCCACACGAGCTGTCGCGCAGCGACCCGATGACATACCTGCGGGGCTTGAGCACCGCCTCCGCAGCAGTGGCGCTGACGGCCAAGGGCGGACTCGGCGACTTCGTGTGGGCCTTCGCCCAGTCGCGATGAGAGGATGGCGTCCCATATGAGCATCATCGCCTTCAGGCTCCCCGTTCACCGCTCGACGGCCGCGCTCTGTGCATCGATGACCGTGGCTCTGCTGACCGGCTGCACCGGTGGCCCCTCCACGGGGTCCGATCCTGCGGTGACCGTGACAGCAACGCCAGCGGTGACGGCAACTGGGGCGCCAAATACCAGCGAGGCCGGCGCCCCCAAAAACGATGACGTCGGCCGCACGTTCGACCTGGGAACGATCGTCAAGGTGGTGCAGGACGGTGGGGCCCCTGTCATCATCTTTGACCGCTGGACCGCACGAGGGGTCAAGGACTCCGTAGTGGCGGCCAAGGGCGTCCCCATGGGCATCCACTCCGACGCGCGTTTCGAGAACCAGAACACCAAGACCACGTTCCGCATCCCCGTCGCCGCGGGCGCGATCTTCAACTACACCCACTGCGTCGCCATCGACCAGCCCGCGCAGCAGCGATCCTCGACACTTGAGGAGTTCGCAAGCCTCAAGAGCCCTGAAGACGTCATCCTGCTGACCCTCGACCCCAAGGGTCAGGCCACCAAGGCCCAGAACGACGCCCCCTGCTGATCGGTCGCCGCCCTCAGCGCGAGATTGCGCTCGTGCCAGACTGACCGGTATGACGACGCCGACCATGCCGCGAGAACTCACCGTTGGAACCGGCGCCGGAGCGCTCGCCACGACCGACATGGTGCTCAACATCGGGCCACAACACCCTGCGACCCACGGTGTGCTCCGACTTCGCCTGGTCGTGGACGGTGAGCGCATCGTCAGCGCCGAGCCGATCGTGGGCTACATGCACCGCGGCGCCGAGAAGCTGTTCGAGGTGCGCGACTACCGGCAGATCATGGCCCTGGCCAACCGCCACGACTGGCTATCGGGGTTCGCCAACGAGCTCGGTGTGGTTCTGGGGGTCGAGGCCATGCTTGGCATGGAGGTGCCCGAGCGGGCCACATGGATCCGCACCCTGCTGTCCGAGCTCACCCGCGTCATGAGCCACCTGGTGTTCCTCGGCTCCTACCCCCTCGAGCTGGGTGCCATCACCCCGATCTTCTACTCGTTCCGCGAGCGCGAAGAGCTTCAGGCGGTGCTGGAAGAGGCCACCGGCGGGCGGATGCACCTCATGTTCAACCAGGTCGGCGGTCTCAAGGCCGACCTGCCCGCTGGTTGGCTGGGGCGGGCCGAATCGGCAATAAAGACCGTGCGAGGCCGTCTGCCCGACCTCGAGAGCCTGCTCGTCGGCAACGAGATCATCAACGCCCGCGCCCGCGGTGTGGGGGTTCTGACGCCGGAGATGATTGCTGAATACGGTGTTTCAGGCCCGATCGCCCGCGCCTCAGGCGTCGACATGGACCTTCGTCGCGATGAGCCGTACCTGGCCTATGGCGAGCTGTTCGTCGAGGGTGGTCCTGGTCGAGTCGTCACCCGCACTGAAGGCGATGCGCTGGCGCGACTCGAATGCCTGCTGGAGCAGGTCCACGTGAGTCTTGATCTGGCCGAGCACTGCCTGACCGTCCTCGGGTCACTTCCTCAGGGACCGGTCAACGGCAAGCTGCCCAAGGTGCTGAAGGTGCCCGAAGGCCACCGCTACACCCAGACGGAGAACCCGCTGGGCTTCAACGGCTACTACCTCGTGTCGCGGGGAGAGAAGACCCCGTGGCGGCTCAAGCTGCGCTCGGCGTCCTTCAACAACGTCGCCGTGCTGTCGGCCGTCTTGCCAGGCAATCTCATCTCGGACATGGTCTCGATCCTGGGCTCGATGTTCTTCGTCGTCGGAGACGTCGACAAGTAGGGGGCCACGGGACACCTCCCATCGACCGTTTCGACTCCAGAGACCGCCACAAACGGTCGTTCCCAGGTGTTCGGTCAGTGTATGGGGTGGTTGCTGTCGTCTCCGTCGTCCGCGTCGTCGCCTTCGCCGCCCCCGTCGACCCGGCACATCGCCTGAGCGACCAGCCCGGCGATCGCCATCAGGACTGCGGCAGCCGATAGGGCGCCCAGGCGGACCGCGACCGCACGGACCGAGTCGATGTCGAGGTTCGGAAACAGCACAACCACCTGCGCGAGGTACCCGCCAGCCACCATCGCACCGGTCAGAGCCGCCGCCTGCGCCAGCACCAGCGTGCGCATGGCCCGCAGGGGGTTGAGCGGTTTCTTGGCCTGCCCTCGAAGGAAGCGACGAATCGGCAGTGCGGCGAAGAAGACGCCGGCGGCCATGAACACCAGGACGATGACCGCACCCCAGGATGCCGGGGGGAGCTCGTGACCCTGCCCTACCCAGACCCGCAGCCCTGGGTAGGCGATCGCAATGACGACCAACCCGAGAAGCAGCACGAGTCGGATCGAGATGCCACGACCGTCCCTCACCATGACGGACTCCATTCCGGGCCAGGCCGTATGCCGTCCTGATCCGCTCGCTCGAGCAGCTCACTCACCGGGATAATTGCCCCACCAACGCGGAGCTGCGCCTCTGCGTTGACGGCGAACCACGGTGCAAGAACGAAGGCCCGCTCGTGTGCGCGGGGATGCGGCAGCATCAGCTCCGGGTCCTGGCTCAACAGCTCCGAGCCGGAACCGGGGTCGCCGTACTGGATGAGGTCAAGATCCAGACTTCTTGCGCCCCAACGGGTTTCGCGAACCCGACCGTGGTCGGCCTCGATCGCATGGAGCTCAGTGAGCAGCGTGAAAGGCGCCAAACGTGTCCGGGCCAAGACGACGGCGTTGAGATAGACAGGCTGGTCGGGACCTCCCACCGGGTCAGTCTCGAACAGGTCAGAAACCGCGGTGATGCGCAGGCCGTCAACATCGGCAAGCGCTCGAACCGCGGACTCGAGCGTTGGCCGCACAGCGCCAAGGTTGGCGCCAAGGGCGATCACGACCCGTTCGTCGCGATGCCGCTCGACCTTCACGAGAACGTCGCCGAACGGCACTCCCACCGGGGCCTGTGGCTTATGAACCGTCACCTCGACGGCCTGCACCAACGGGCGCCCCAGTGCAGCCGCGGCGATCTGCTCAGCCAGGCTCTCGATCAGGTCCAGCGACGGCCCGGTGATCAGTCCCACGATGTCGACGGCCACCTCCGCGTAGCTGACCGTGTGCGCGAGGAGATCGCTGCGACCGGCGCGCCGCAGGTCAACGTCAAGGGTCACGTCAACGACAAAGTCCTGACCAATCGTCTTCTCGAAGTCGAGCACCCCGTGGAAGCCATGAGCCGAGATTCCTTGCAGGACAATGCGATCCGTCATCGAGCTGCCTCCGTTGCTTCGACCACGCGAAGCGCGTCGACACTCGAGGCCACGTCGTGGACACGCACGGCCCAGGCCCCGGCGAGTCCTGCAATCACTGTGGTCGCGGCGGTTGCCGCATCTCGCTGCACAGGAGGACGACTCTCGGCACCCTCTGGAACACCCAGGCGGCCCAGGAACGTCTTGCGCGACGTTCCCACAAGCACGGGAAAGCCCAGCGACTGCACCACATCCAGATGGGCCAGCAAGGACCAGTTGTGCTCTGCCAGCTTGGCGAAGCCGAACCCCGGGTCGAGGATCAGCTGGTCCCGTCGCACACCCTGACCGCAGAGGTCGGTCACTCGCTCGGTCAACGAGCGGCATACGTCTGAGACCACGTCGTGATACGACGCACGGCTCTGCATGGTGGCGCTGTGACCACGCCAGTGCATGACGACGAACGGCACCTGCATGGCGGCGACCACCCGCGCCATGTCTGTGTCCGCCAGGCCTCCGCTGACGTCGTTCACGATGGAGGCACCCGCCTCAACAGCCTGGGCTGCGACGGCCGCCCTCATGGTGTCGATGGAGATCCGGGCCCCGCTGCGGGCCAGCTCACGGATCACGGGGATCACTCGGCGCAGCTCTTCGTCCTCGGTCGTCCGGATGGCGCCGGGGCGAGTGGACTCCCCGCCCACGTCCAGTATGTCGGCGCCCTGCTCCAGCAGCTCCAGACCGTGGGCGATCCCAGCCTCGGGGGCGAACCACAGGCCCCCGTCGCTGAAGGAGTCGGGAGTGACGTTGACAACGCCCATGACGAGGGTGTGCATGATCATGCTCCGCTGAGCCTGCGCAAGTGCGGCCAGGTGAGGAAGGCCTCGGCCTCGAGTGCGGCGACGGCGATGCGGGGGAGGTCGCGCGTGGCCGGGTAGACGACGAAGCGCGGCACCCAGGTCGGCTGGAACTTGGCGTTGAACCGATACAGGCTCTCGATCTGGAACCAGCGGGAGGCGAACAGCAGCACTCTGCGCCACCCGCGCAGGAACGGCCCGGCACCCAGCCGCTCACCGCGTTCGAGGGTCGACCGGAAGACCGCGAAGTTGAGAGAGACACGGTTGACGCCCAGCTCTGGACAGAACCTCAACGCGTCCACGATGAGCAGCTCGTTGACGCCCGCATCGGCAGTTCGGTCGCGCCGCATGAGATCCAGGGACATCCCGTCAGGACCCCAGGGAACGAACTGCAGGAACGCCCGCATGACACCATCCTGACGTGCCACTGCGAAGACGCAGTCCGGGTCGACGGGGTCGACGAGCCGACCCAGGGCCATCGAGAAACCACGCTCGGTCTCGGTGCCGCGCCAGGCATCTGCATCAATCAGGGCCCGCCGACGCTCCCCTTCGGAGATCGCGCCTGCCCGCAGGACCTCCGTGGTGTAGCCGACCCGCTCGATCCGTTTGACCATCTGCCGGACGTTGCGCATCGGCCGACCCTCAAGAGAGAACTCCGCCACGTCCACCACGGCCTCGTCACCGAGCTCCAGGGCAGTAAAGCCTGTCTGGCGGCACCAGACGGTGCCGGCCCGCTCCGAACAACCGATTACCGCGGGCGTCCAGGCGTGCAGCTCGGCCTCGGCCATGAAGCTGGTGATCGCACCGGGCCACGCCTCCGGGTCCCCGAGCGGGTCACCACTGGCCAGCATCACGCCGGAGACGACTCGGTAGGCGATCGCAGCCTTGCCGGACTCGGACCAGACCACGCTCTTGTCGCGACGCAGGTTGAAGTAGCCGAGTGAGTCCGGGCTGCGTTGGAGCAGGGCGCGCATCGACTCTTCGTCAGCGTCGGTCAGCTCAGGGCGGGGCTCCGGGGCGCGCAGGGCGAGATAGAGGGTCGTGAGGGCGGTCATCAGGCCCAGGGCGGTCAACACGAAGTCGTTCAGGTCATTGACGCGGTCAGGGAAGAAGGTCAATGGGCCATTGAGGCCGACCAGGTCGAGAAGCACCTCCTGGACGATGACCACGAAGCTCGGTGGCCCACCCACCACGTGCTGACGCAGCATGAACAACATGAGGACACCGACGACGAAGCTCGTCACGGCCAGAACGAAGAACACCCGCACGGCCCGCCACCGGGTCCTCGGGTCACCCAGTGCGCGGAACTCTTCCCGGTAGACGATCAGGGCGATCAGCATTGCCAGCGACAGAACGAACGGAACGAGCTCGAACTTAACCGTATGGGCAACGACGCTGAAAGCCAGCAACGCCACCGCTGCACGCCACGCCCGACGCTTGCGTCGTCGCAACGCATGAGCCAGGAGCAGCAGCAAGATGCCAGACACGACCGTCGTAGCAGAGGCGGCGGCGACGGCGCCCGGCAGAAGATCTGTCAGCGGGAGCAGCCGGTGCCGCCAGCCAGGTCGCAGGCCGGTGAGGATATCGGCAACACCGACCAGGTAGGCGAGCGCGCCGATCACCCTTGGGGCGCGCGAGCTGCGCTTGGCGAAACCCGCCCGTAAAGAGGAAACCCGTGATGACGTGCGCGAGGGAGCGCTGTCGCTCACCGGCTGCCCCCAAGCACCAGAGCCATCGCCTCTGCCCGGGTCGCAGGATCACGCAGCTGGCCGCGCACGGCCGACGTGATGGTCCGCGAACCCGGCCTGCGGACGCCGCGCATCGACATGCACAGATGTTCGCACTCGATGACGACCAGGACGCCCAGGGGCTTGAGGTGCTCAATCAGCGCGTCCGCGATCTGAGAGGTCATCCGCTCCTGGATCTGCGGACGTCGCGCGTAGACATCGACCAGTCTCGCCAGCTTGGACAGGCCTGTCACCCGCCCGTCTCGACCGGGGATGTAGCCCACGTGAGCGACACCATGGAAGGGCACGAGATGGTGCTCGCACGTGCTGTACACCTCGATGTCGCGCACGAGGATGAGCTCGTCGTGACCGAGCTCGAAGGTCGTGGTGAGGACATCCTCTGGTCGTTGCGCCATGCCCGCGAAGATCTCGGCGTAGGACCTGGCCACCCGCCCGGGCGTTCCTTTGAGCCCCTCGCGGTCAGGGTCCTCGCCGATCGCGAGCAGGATCTCGCGAACCGCGCGCTCAGCACGCTCCAGGTCAATCGGAGCTGGGGTCGACATGGCCGCCCTCTGGGACCTCGATGACGGCCTTCGCGGGGTGTTCCTCGAGGGCCGGTTCCGCGGCGACGGTCACGTCCTGCACCTCTGAGGGCTTCGACCCATTGGCGGCGGCGACCTCGGCAGGCGTCTGGACCGGCGGCTGGTCGCTGACATGCCGACGGTCGCTGGACAGCCAGACCGGCCGAGCCGGGCGCTTGACGATGTCCGCAAAGATGACGGCGAGCTGGTCCTTGCCCAGGGTCTCTTTCTCGAGCAGCTCGAGCACCAGGGCGTCGAGAATATGACGATTGTCGTTCAGCGCATGCCAGGCCTCGTCGTGGGCGGCCTCGATCAGGCGACGGATCTCTTCGTCGACCACGCCGGCCACTGCCTCTGAGTAGTCGCGCTGATGGCCCATGTCCCGACCGAGGAAGACCTCACCACTGCCATCCTGACCGAGCTTGATGGCACCGATGCGTTCACTCATGCCGTACTGCGTCACCATGCGTCGGGCCAGGGTGGTGACCTTCTCGATGTCGTTGCCGGCGCCCGTCGTAGGGTCGTGGAAGATCATCTCCTCGGCGACCCGGCCGCCCAGGGCGAAGGCCAGCTGGTCGAGGATCTCGTTGCGGGTGGTGGAGTATTTGTCGTCCAGCGGCATGACCATGGTGTAACCAAGGGCCCGACCGCGCGGCAGGATCGTGATCTTCGTGACCGGGTCGGTGTTGAGCATGGCCGAGGCGACAACCGCGTGTCCGCCCTCGTGGTAGGCGGTGATCTTCTTTTCCTTGGCACTCATGATCCGGGTGCGCTTCTGCGGGCCGGCGACGACACGGTCGATCGCCTCGTCCAGGGCTTCGTCGTCGATGAGCTTGTTGTTGCCTCGAGCAGTGAGCAACGCGGCCTCGTTCAGAACGTTGGCCAGGTCGGCTCCGGTGAAGCCAGGCGTCCGTCGAGCCACCGCGAGCAGGTCGACGCCGGTGGCCAACGGCTTGCCCTTGCCATGCACCTGCAGGATGCGGTGGCGCCCGATCATGTCGGGTGCATCGACCGCGATCTGGCGGTCGAAGCGGCCAGGGCGCAGCAGTGCTGGGTCAAGGATGTCGGGCCGGTTGGTGGCCGCGATCAGGATGACGTTGGTCTTGACGTCGAAGCCGTCCATCTCGACGAGCAGCTGGTTGAGCGTCTGCTCACGCTCGTCGTGGCCACCACCGAGGCCGGCACCACGGTGGCGACCGACGGCATCGATCTCGTCGACGAACACGATGGCGGGAGCGTTGGCCTTTGCCTGTTCGAACAGATCGCGCACCCGGGAGGCGCCGACGCCGACGAACATCTCGACGAAGTCCGAGCCGGAGATCGAGTAGAACGGCACGGCAGCCTCGCCCGCGACAGCGCGCGCCAGCAGGGTCTTGCCGGTGCCGGGAGGGCCGTAGAGCAGGACGCCCTTGGGGATCTTGGCGCCCACGGCGAGGAACTTGGCCGGTTCGGCGAGGAACTCCTTGATCTCCAGCAGCTCCTCGACAGCCTCATCCACGCCCGCGACGTCGGCGAACGTGACCTTGGGGGTGTCCTTGTTGGCGAGCTTGGCCTTGCTCTTGCCGAACTGCATGACCTTGGAGCCGCCACCCTGCATCTGTCCCATCAGGAACCAGAACAGACCAAGGACGATGACCAGCGGGATGATCGTGGCCAGGAGGCTGAAGATCCAGCTCTGCTGCGGCGGGTCATCGGTGTAGCCCTTGGGCGGCAGGTGCGTCTTGACGGCCGTCACCAGGCTCTCGCCGCGCTGGGGGACGTAGTAGGCCATGACCTTGTTGGCCGCCTTGACGTTGTTGCCGTCGGAGTACGTCTGGCCCGGTTTGAGGGTGAGGTCGATCTGGTCCACACCGACGAACTTGGCCGAGTCCACAGCACCGCCGTTGATCAGCTTCTCTGCGGCCGAGGTGTCGATGCGGGTGAAGCTGCTGGAGTCGGCCACGGTGAGCCAGAGCACGCCGATGCCGAAGATGAGCACGACCCAGACGACCGGGGTGCGAAGGATGCGCTTGAAGTCCATGTATCTGCGAGGCTTGACGCCCCGTCCCTCCTGCTCGCTCTGCCATGTCAACCGCGATGTGAGCCAGTGCGGCAACGATCATAACGACGTTACACCGCACGGAAGCCGCAACAGTCTCGCCAGTCAAACGCCNNCCGTAGCCCACGACGAACTCGTTGGGGATGTCAAAGCCCACGTACTTGACGTCGACCTCTACCTTGGCGGCCCCGGGCTTGCGCAGAAGCGTCAAGATCTCCACCGACGCGGCCGACCTGGACTCGAGGTTGGACCTGATCCAGCTCAGCGTCAGACCCGAGTCGACGATGTCCTCGACGATCAGCACGTGCCGACCAGTGATGTCGGTGTCAAGGTCCTTCAGGATGCGGACGACGCCGGAGCTCTTTGTGCCGGAACCGTAGGACGAGATGGCCATCCAGTCCATCGGCGCGGTGCCGGGCAGGGCGCGCATCAGGTCGGACATGACCATCACTGCACCCTTGAGGACACCGACCAACAACAGGTCCTTGCCTTCGTAGTCGCGCCAGACGTCGGCAGCCAGCTCACCGAGCCTGACCTGAATCTGCGCTTCGGTGACCAGCACACGTTCGAGGTCAGCTCCCATATGGGCGGCGTCCACGGCATCTCCTTGAGCTATCTGTTCGGGTGGCGAGAGTGCATGGGGCGGCGAGCGAGGTCAACGCCAGCTCGGGTCTCTCGCCTATTCAACCGGACGAGTGGGCGCGACGAACACCCGACCACCGCTTCGCCGGCCCTGAACGTGGCCCGGCAGATCGATCGGCCCCTGCCCCCGCCAGCCGGTGAGCAGGGTGTCGAGCGCGTCGACATGGACCGCGAAGAGTGACCCTGGCGGACACCCCGCCTCGAGCGCGAGAAGTCGCCAGACGCGAGTGCGAACGGCCCGAGGCAGCGCCAGGAGCACCGCCGCCCCGACGGGACCCTGCTCCATCTCATCACGGGCCTGGGCTGCGAGATCGTCGAGCGCATCGGCGTCCTCACGCAACAAATCAGCTGAACGCGCCAGCGCCGCAACGGTTCCGCGCCCGAGCTCGGTCTCCAGGACGGGCAGCAGGGCACGTGCCCGAGAGCGCCCGTATGCCGGGTCGCTGTTGTGCGGGTCCACCCACGCTGTGAGCCCGGCCGCGTCACAGGCTGCGACGGTGACGGCTCTGGCCACTCCCAGAAGGGGACGGACGTACGGACCGCGGCGCATCGGCATACCGGAAAGTGAGCGGGCTCCGGAACCCCTGGCGAGGCCCAGCAGCACCTGCTCAGCCTGGTCGTCACGGGTGTGACCGAGCATGACCGCCACCGCACCCATCCGTTCGGCGACGTCTTCGAAGGCCCTGTATCGCGCGTCCCTGGCATGTGCTTCCGGGCCGGAGCCGGAGGATGCGACCTGGACCGTGACAACCTCTACGGGGTCGAGCGAGAGCAGGCGCCGGCACTGGTCCGCGGCGCGGTCGGCCACCGCCAGCGAGCCCTCCTGCAGGCCGTGGTCGACAATCACGGCGCCGGCGGCCAGCCCGGCCCGGGGCGCCTCGAAAGCCACGGCCGCTGCGAGCGCAAGGGAGTCCGCGCCACCACTGCAGGCGACGAGGACCAGGCCGCCCGGCGTGGTCTGCTCGATCTGCCCGAGCGCCAGTCGCACGGCCACCCGCGTGGCGGCGATGGCGGGATGCGGTCCGGTCACCTGTCGCCGCCGATCATCCGTGGACGCGACGGACCCAGGTCGCGGGGCTCTCGATCTCTTCGGGCAGCGGCAAGGTCTCCGGCGAGGTCCATACCGCGTTGAAACCGTCGGTGCCGACCTTGTCCGTCACCGCGCGGACGAATAGCGCGCCGTCGCGGTACTGGCGCATCTTGGCCTCCAGCCCCAGCAGTCTGCGCAGGATCTTGTCGACACCGCTGACGTCCTTGCGTCGTTGCTGGAACCGTGACCGGATGTGCTCGACGCTCGGCACGATCGCTGGCCCGACGTCATCCATCACGACGTCGGCGTGGCCTTCGAGCAGCGCCATGATGGCGGTGACCTTGGCGATCTGGGCGCGTTGCTCGGGTGTGGCGAAGATGTCGGTCAAGCCGTTGCCGCCGCTTCGGAGCGCGTCCGGAAGGTTCTGGGCGAGCTGCTGGAGCTTCAGGCCGAGCTGCTCGGGGTCGGGCGCGAGATCCAGCGAGAGCTGACGGGCCGAGTCGATCACGTGTTGACGCAGCCACGGCACGGCCGTGAACTGCACGCGGTGGGTCTCCTCGTGCAGGCAGACCCAGAGCCGGAAGTCGGCCGGGTTGACGCCGATCTCTGCCTCGGTGTGCAGCACGTTGGGCGCCACGAGCAACAGCCGTGGCGTCGCATCGGGGGCGAGGTCGTACTGACCCAGGATCTTGCTCGACAGGAAGGACATGAGCGCACCCGCCTCGGCGCCGGTGACCTTGCCACCGACCTCCAGGACCAGGTTCGACGGGG
>PKWT01000259.1:0-2964 GCA_003132125.1 Micrococcales bacterium
AGTTGCGGTTGCCCGACAGCACGGAGCACACGGTCAGGCCGCCCTCGGCCACCGCGGCACTGACCTGCGGGATCAACGGTCCGGAGTTACCGATGCACGTCGTGCAGCCGTAGCCGACCAGGTCGAAACCAAGAGTGTTCAGGTACGGCGTGAGCCCGGCCCGGTCGAAGTAGTCGGTGACCACCCGCGAGCCGGGCACCAACGAGGTCTTCACCCACGGTTTGCTGCTCAGCCCTGCCTCCACGGCCTTCTTTGCCAGCAGCCCCGCGCCGACCATCACCGACGGGTTGGAGGTGTTCGTACACGAGGTGATTGCCGCGATCACGACGTGCCCGTTGTCGATGCTCGCGGCCTGCCCGCCGGCGAAGGTCACCGGCACAGGGTTCGAGGGCCACTGCGGCGACTCGTCGAGCTCGTAGGGTTCGCTGGGTCGGTCACCGGGGCGGTCCTGGCTGACCGAGATCGGGTCGCTGGCTGGGAACGACTCGGCTGACGCCTCGTCGAGCCCGCTCAGCTGGGCAGCGGGCGCGGGCACCCCCTCCGCCAGCAGACGCGCGATCGTACCGGCGGCGGAGGCCAGCGGAATCCGGTCCTGTGGTCGTTTCGGCCCGGCGATCGACGGCTCCACGCTGGCCAGGTCGAACTCGATGCTCTGGGAGTAGGTCGGCTCGTGGTCGGGGTCGTGCCACAGGCCCTGCTCCTTGGCGTAAGCCTCGACCAGGCGGATCTGCTGCTCGCTGCGCCCGGTCAGACGTAGGTAGGCCAGTGTCTCGTCATCCACCGGGAAGATCGCACAGGTGGAGCCGTACTCCGGGCTCATGTTGCCCAGCGTCGCCCGGTTCGCCAGCGGGATGCGTGCCACAGCCGGCCCATAGAACTCGACGAACTTGCCGACCACCCCGGTGCGGCGCAGAAGCTCGGCGATGGTGAGCACCAGATCGGTCGCGGTGGTCCCTTCCCGGAACTCGCCGGTGAGCTTGATACCGAGCACCTGAGGGATGAGCATGCTCATCGGCTGGCCGAGCATCGCGGCCTCAGCCTCGATACCACCGACGCCCCAGCCCAGGACACCGAGCCCGTTGACCATGGGGGTGTGCGAGTCGGTGCCGACCAGCGTGTCCGGGTACGCCTGCAGCCCGTCGGGCCCTTCCTTGGTGAACACCACCCGCGAGAGGTACTCCAGGTTGACCTGGTGGCAGATTCCGGTGTCCGGCGGCACCACTACGAAGTCGTCGAAGGCCTGCTGCGCCCAGCGCAGCAGCTGGTAGCGCTCCTGGTTGCGCTCGAACTCCAGGTCGGCGTTGACCCGGAACGCGTCCGGCCGGGCGAACACCTCAGCGATGACCGAGTGGTCGATGACCAGCTCGCCCGGGATAAGCGGGTTGATTCTCGCCGGGTCGCCGCCGAAGGCTGCCATCGCATCTCGCATGGCGACCAGGTCGACCACGCACGGAACCCCGGTGAAGTCCTGCAGCAGCACCCGGGCCGGGGTGTACGCGATCTCGCTAGCGTGCTCGGCTGCCGGATCCCACGACGCGAGTGCGCTGACCTGGTCAGCGGTCACCCGCAAGCCGTCCTCATTACGGGCCAAGTTCTCCAGCAGCACCTTCAGGCTGTAGGGAAGCCGGCTCGAGCCGCCGATCCGGTCAAGCCGGTGGACCAAGTACGTCGTGTCGCCGACGGTGAGCCTGTCGCGGGTGCCGAAACTGTTCTTGGTCATGTCGGTTCAGGTACCTCTTCGCCCACGGCATGCAGGGCCAACGTGGAATGGGCCCACGCGCCCCCAGCCCGCATCTCGGAGGCCACCCAGATCGCCTCCATGATCCCCTCGGGGCTTGCCCCTTTGCGGTGGGCGAGCTTGGTGTGTCCGGTGATGCCGTCGGGGCACTGGGTAACGTGCGCCACCGCCACAGCGATCAGTTGCTTGGTCTTCTCCAGCAGTGTCCCCTCGGCGAAGACGGCGTGGCTGAAGCTCTCGAAGGCCTCGTTAGTCTCCGGAGCGAGTTGTCTGCGTCGAGCGGCGATCTCGGGTGTCGCCGCCGGGTACATACGCTCAGCCATCACTGATCTCCCTTTGCGCCAACGCTGTCCCGCGAAGCCGCAGCAGTCAAGGGCGCCTCGATGCCGTCCAAGCTCGTGACCTCGGCACCCAGTCCGACGGCGAGGCGGTTCCAGCTGTTGATCGCCACCACCGCAAACGTGAGCGCCACCACGTCCTGGGCCGAGAAGACAGCCTCGACCCTGGCGTAGTCCCGCTCCGAGGCCCCGGCGTAGTCCGCGCCCGATGCCCCCGCGTGGGCCAGGTCGGTCAGGGACTCGCACCAAGCCAAGGCGGCCCGCTCACGCTCGGTGAAGAACGGGGTCTCGCGCCATGCCGCGACGGTGTCCAGTCGCACCTGATCCTCACCGGAGGCCCTGGCGTCACGGGTATGCATCGCCAGGCAGTACGCACAGCCGTTGATCTGCGACGCGCGGACGCGGACGAGCTCCAGCAGCGCCGGCTCAAGCGGGCTCTCGCGCAGCGCATCCTCCAGCTTCACCAGCGCAGCAACACCCTCCGGGAACTGCACTCGATAGTCGACCCGCATGACCACACTTTCCTTCGTTCGGTCGGTCCTGATACCTCACTCATTGTGGCTGGGCGACCGGAGGCATCGGCCTCGCCGGCGTGCACCTGCACCCAGAACGTGTTGTCCACTGCCCTGACCCACAGCCCGACATCAACCCCCAGGTGTGGGCGCTCGGCGCTGCCATGCTCGTGGCTCGTCAGTGCGGTCCGTTCTCGGAAGCCGGATCGCCAAGGCTTCCGAGGAACACCATCCTGGACGTCGCCCGGACCCCCCGCGAGACGCCCGTCGGAACCACCACCGTCGCCCCCGCCGCCACCGCGACCTCCTCTGTGCCGACAACCATGACACCCTCACCATCCAGGAAGTGGAACGACGCCGAAGGCCCCGGATGAAC
>PKWT01000259.1:3067-8136 GCA_003132125.1 Micrococcales bacterium
TCCAACGATCCAGACCAGGAGACGAACATGACGTACGTGATCGCCCAGCCGTGTGTCGACGTCAAGGACAAGGCCTGTGTCGAGGAATGCCCGGTCGACTGCATCTACGAGGGTGAGCGCACGCTCTACATTCACCCCGATGAGTGCGTCGACTGTGGCGCTTGCGAGCCGGTCTGCCCGGTCGAGGCCATCTTCTACGAGGACGACACCCCCGAGCAGTGGAAGGACTTCTACAAGGCCAACGTCGAGTTCTTCGACGACCTCGGAAGCCCCGGTGGCGCAGCCAAGCTCGGCAAGATCCCCAAGGATCACCCCCTCGTCGCTGCGCTCCCGCCGCAGACCTGACATGGCCAACCACCAATAGTCGTCGACCTCCGCCAAACCAGGCCGAGAAGGCACCTATTGCGCGCCCGAGTGGGCGCATCACGGATGAACTCGTGGGCCATCAGGCTGGTTACCTTCCTTCGGTGCGTTCACGACCACCGTGTCTTGCGATCGGCTCGGAGCCGCCTCGCCTGACCCCCGTGTCACCTCGTCAGCGCCCCGCAGGACGGGGTCTGGCCCGGAGATGATCTGGTCGTAGGGGCACTCGGGCCGCCGGCGCAGCCCGACCAGTTCTTCGCTCGTCGCGGACCAATCTCAAGCCGACCCGCGTCCTCATCGTGCCAAGCTGCCACCGGCCCGGGCACGACACGTTGATCCCGGATGGCGGCGCCGTTGCCGCCCGGCGCCATATGGCTGTCCATGCCTGCAGCCCGACAGCCATCCTCCGACGGGTTGCTGCGGACGCCGAAGACCGCCAGGCGAAATCGCTACCTGCTAAGCACACCGACGGTATGACTGACCCGCGCTCCCCCTGCAGACCGAGATTGCTTGCGATCCTATTTTCACGGACCAAAGTGTAATAAACTTTTCATCCCACCCCGCCACAAAGGGCGGGCAAGAGCGCCACGAGGCGCCCACCACGTTCGAGCCGGAGGAGTCCTATGAGTGCCGCCGTTGGCGCAACAAGCCCCGCAGATTTCCACACCGCCGCAGCCGTCGAGGCCGTCGAGAATCGTCATCCCTGGCTGGGCGGCGCCGTTGGGGTCCAGGTTGAGGCGCTTCTGGATGCTGCAGCCCGGGGCAGCCTGCCCGGCACCACCTCCGACGCCCTGGTCCGGTGGTGTGACGCCAAGCTCATCCCGCACGCCCTCGCAGAGGAGCAAGCCATGTACCCCGGGGCCCATGAGAACCCTCGTGCCCGACTGTTGGTCGAGGCCATGCTTGCCGAGTACCTCGACCTGGTCGCTCTGGTTGATGCTGTTCGGAAGGCCACTGGCCCGGTGCGCGCTGGAGCCAACGCCCAGGCTCTGCGGTCACTGTCCGAACCGCACGTTGGCCAGGAGAACGAGCAGGTCCTGCCTCTGCTGGCTGAGTCCAGCCAGGTCTCTCTGGCGGCCATCCTCGACGGCCTGCATGAGCCTCCCGGCGGCGGTCAGGGCCATAGTGAGTACGCCGAGGCCGCAGCCGAGTGCGGATGCGGGGGCGAATGCGGCTGTGGTCATCAACACCAGTCCGATCTCGACGCACCGTGGGAGGACTGCGCGCGATGACCGCCTATGGCATCTCCGAGAGTGTGAACGACCCGGCTCTCGAGACACTGCGACGGTGGGAGACAGCAGGCGGGCACTGGCAGGTTTTGTCCCGTAGCCCGTCCGGACTTGTCGTCGCGCTGCTGCGCTGCGACGGCGGCGAGGAGGCGCACCGTTTCACCAGCCCCGACCCTGCCCTGGCGGCATACATCGGCAACCGCGAGACAAACGAGCCATAAACCCCATGGCTAACTGTCAGCCATCGCGTTCCACGACGCCCAACGGCAAGCTCCTGGACTTCGCCGGGGGCATGCTCACCCAAGAGCAACTCCAGCACACATCAGAAACCAACTAGGGTGTCGCCGTCATAGCCGACGACGCATCCGAGCTCGCCGCCCCTGTCATTCTGCTCATTCCGCGCGGCGCTTGAGGCCAGCAGTACTGCACCTCGATCGCCAGCCGGTGCTGCTCACCCCGAGGCTTGGCTCCGATAAGTCCGGTCTCCGCCCCCCCAACTGCGTGGCGTCTAAACTCGGGCGATGCCTGATCAAAGTCCTGCGGCGAAACGCCGACTGGGCGCAGAGCAGCAGGTGCGCCGACGGCCGCGTGAGCCAGGCTGGGTGCCGAATCAACACGGGGCGTGGGCGATGCTCATCGTGCCGTTCGCCGTCGGCGCCCTTGATGCGGGGCCGAGCTGGCGACACCTGCTGCTGCTGTTCGCTTGGCTGGTTGGGTACTTCGCGTTCTTCGCCGCCGGGCTATGGCTTCGGTCCCGAGGCAAGCGCCGGTACTGGCCACCGGTGCGCACCTATGGGGTCCTTACCGTCGTGCTCGGGCTGGTCGTGGTCGTGGTTCAGCCCGACGTGCTGCACTGGGCGGTCGTCTTCCTCCCTTTGCTTGCCTTCAGTTTGTGGTGCTCCTGGCGACGGGCGGACCGCTCGTTGCTCAACGATGGGGTGACGGTCCTGGCCGCGTGCCTCATGACGGTCGTGGCCGCTGGGTTTGGGGGGCGGCTCGGGGAGCCAGGGACGCCCGGCCTCGCGGGACTGGCGTGGCTGCCCGGGGCCGATCAGGGGAGAGCCTGGGTGCTGGCCGGGCTGCTGCTTGCGTATTTCGCCGGCACGGTCCTCTACGTCAAGACGATGATCCGCGACCGTGGACACGTCGGGAGGTACCGGCTCTCGGTGATGTACCACGTCGCCGTATGTGTGCCCGCGTCGGTCGCAAGCCCGTGGTTGGGGGCGCTTTTTGTTGTACTCGCATTACGGGCGACCGTCGTGCCCAAGCGGTGGCCCGGGCTGACTGCAGCAACGATCGGCGTCGGCGAGATCGTCGCGAGTCTGACCCTCGCCACGATGCTGTTGCTCGCCTGAACGCCGATCAGATAGGCAGCCACT
The DNA here is from genome assembly GCA_003132125.1 of Micrococcales bacterium. Classification (GTDB taxonomy): domain Bacteria; phylum Actinomycetota; class Actinomycetes; order Actinomycetales; family Dermatophilaceae; genus UBA4719. The sequence continues at coordinate 6,039 of PKWT01000259.1, forward strand.
CGCGCCATTTCACGAGGCCGCAGATTGCCCGGGCCACATCGCTTCTTGTCGCCCTGGTGCTGCCGAGGCTCGCAACTGCTAGGCCAGCCCAAGGCTAGGGCGTGTGCTGCAGCGGCTCAGGACGCCGACCACCGGAAGGCCCGCGGCGCGCAGCACGAACAAGGGCAGGAACCCGCGGGCGCATCCGGCCGACCTGCCGAACATCCCGCTGACCAATCGGCTTGTGACAATTCGGATGGCCACCGCACGGTAGCTCGTGGGGCGCCCCGAACCGCACCGCTGACCGTTCACTGGCTACCGGGGACGGCAGACGGTCGACAGGACACGACCGCACATCAGATGCCGATGATCGGACGAGGCTGCGGCACAGAGGGGGCCGACCAGGTCGATGAAGGGGCCAATGGATTGAGCGCCCAAGGCCGGGCACAGCCCCTGGATGGCGACCATCGAGCTTACCGGGTTCCCGCAGCCGCTGCCCTGCGTGGCCGTCGATCAACCGAACGGCGAATCGGTAAGGGTTGGCTTCGTGATCCGTCTTCCCATGGGAACGGTCGCGAGCGTAGCGGCCAGTATTCTGAATGAGTGTTCTGGGTATCGGCTTGAGCGAAGTGCGGCTGAGGGGTGTCTGAGCCGAAGGGCGTCGCATCCCGCTACGGGAGGGGGTGCTATCCGGACCCCTACCGGCGACCTGCTCTCTAACGGCTCATGCGATCGGCAGCAGCTCGTCCTTGTCCAGTGTCGACTTCTGGAAGATGCCGAGGGCGCCCTTGAGTCCCAGGGTCATGACGATGTTGAGCAGGAATGCGCCGAAGGCAACCAGCAGCATGGCGCCACAGATACCTGCGAGCCACATGTACGGCTCGAACTCTCCGTTGTAGTAGATCGTCCTGCGGAGCATGCCGCGCAGTCCGGCCATACCCATGAAGGCACCCATGCCGATCCCGCCGAGCAGGTGCAGCCAGAAGTGGACGTTCGCCAGCTTCTGGCTCCACAGCTCGGCCCCGTTGGTCAGGATCGGGAGCAGGAAGTAGATCGCTGAGTACAGGGTCATGGTCAGGCCGATGAGGATGGCGACGTGCACGTGCGGGCCGACGATCCACTGGGTGTTGTGCAGGATGCGGTTGAGCCCGGCGTCGGCCTGCAGAATGCCCGCCGGCACGGCGAGGGCGAAGCCCAGGAGCCCGCCGAGCAGGAACTTCAGCGGGTTGGTCATCGTGAGGGGTCGAGCCGCCCAGAGCGTTGCCAAAGTGATGAAGAAGGCCATGCCTTGGGTGATGAGCTCGAACGCGGTCACCATCTCGCCCGAGGCGATCTTCAGGAACACCGGCTGCCCCTGGTCGCTGAGCAGGTGGTGCGACCACACCGTCCAGGAGACCACGAGCTCGACCGCCAGCGCGGCACGGGCCCAGTTCTGCATGAACAGGGATCGCCCGGTGAGGAGCGTGGCCATGAGGTACCAGGTGCCGGCGACGAAGATGAGCACCAGACCGTCGGCGACGAGGTCGAGCCCCCACCAGAACCAGTTCTTGTACAGCAGCGCGTCAATGGCGCTGTGCCGCAGGCTCACGCCGAAGATCTTGGCCACCATGTAGACGAGGATGAGCACGCCGGTGAACAGGATGACGGCCGCGTTGAGGGCCACGTCGACGGTTCCACGGGTGATCGCGACGACCGGAAGCGGGACGAGGAAGTCGGAGTCCTTGCTGCGCCGGCGACCACGGAACAGGTTGAACAGACCGGTGAACCCCAGGGCATCAAGGAGGGTCGCCCCTCTGTCCACCGCCGGAGCACCATTGGGCGTGTAGAGCAGGGTCGCGAAGATGTTGACGACGAAGAACAGCGTGCCCACCATGATGAGCGCGATGCCGGTGATGAAGATGGCCCCCGACACCGGGCTGAACTGGCTGAAGTCCGCTGGCAGCGGCCAGTACAGCGTGTACAGCGGCGCGTAGTGCGAGATGAAGCCGTCCAGCCAGAAGGTGGCCACGCCGCCGGTGATCAGGCCCCACGTCCAGGTCGCCAGCCGGTAGCTCCACAACGGCTTCTTGAGCAGGAACGGCACCAGGAACAGGAACGCCCCGAAGACGATCAGGTAGGT
>PKWT01000249.1:0-12108 GCA_003132125.1 Micrococcales bacterium
CTGAGTTTCACCGTTTGAGGATGGTCAAGTAGGTGGCGGTCGGGCTTGGCATGATTGACGCATGGAAGATGAGTCCTCACAGGGTCCGCGCAAACGGCTGCGGGTGGGGCACGTCAGCGAACGGGGCGGGATCAACGCCGTGCGGACTCTTCTTGAGGCACACGGGATGGTGGTCGATGAGATCGATGGGCGCAGCGATTACGGACGCGACCTCAACGTGGACATCGTCGAGAAGGGCGAGCTCACTGGGATCGTGATCGGTATCCAGGTCAAGGGAGACCGCCGCTTCGTCCGCGACGATGTCTGGGAGCTGCCCGTAACAGCGAAGGACCGAAGATTCTGGGCCGAGTCGAGCGTCCCAATCGTGGGCATCCTGTGGGATCCCGTCACTCACGAGATGCGCTGGACCAACCTCAGCGCCTATGTAGGCACAGATCGCACCATCTCGACGTGGTCGTCTAAGAACTCAGGGACGGCAAACGCCGACGATGCCGTCGTTCGCTTTACTACTGCCGATCGTTTTGAGGACGACACGCTCCCGGGGATGGTCGAGCAGATGCTCGCCTACGTGCGTCAGTCGTCCGCGGGAGCCTTCCTTGGCCTTTTCGATCCTGATGACGAGCGACGTTGTAGCGCCGTCTTCGACTGCTGGACCTTAGGCCGCACAGATGTACGAGCATTTCTTCTGCTCCGTCGAGCACTTCCTGCCCTGGAGGGCGAGAGTCTTCGTCAAGCAATCGTGACGCTCAGTCACCTAACGCCACATCCAGACATCTTCTGGCACGCAGGAAACTGGGTGCCACCGGAGATTGAGAAACTGGTACAGCCAACTTTCCGCTGGTCAGCACAAGAAGTCTGCGACCTCGTCAGCGCGGTCGAACAGTTGGCTGAGGACGGTGGAGGCTGGGAGCGCGGCGGACTCGGGCAATGCCTGTGGAGTCTGCTGATAGAGGATCCGGATCTCCGATCGTCCGTTCTTCCGGCTCTTGGGCTCGCCCTCGAGGCAGGAGATTTGGACGCGGCGTTCCGCTTGCTGGTCATCCATCAAAGCCTGGCCAAGGACCCGCTTGTGGCTGCGCGTGAGGCCCTTGCACTGCACCCTGGCGTGGCAGGGCACTTCTACACCGACGAATTGCTGCGGCAGATCGCGGAGTTCGGATTCGTTAACGTCTACTAGCACCGACACAGGCGGCAGCTCATCGCCTGACTACCGAGCCGAGTCTCAACCGTCCATTTCATCTTCGGCCGTCGTTGACGGTTGCCAGGCCGTCCTCTGATGTCCGTGCGTTCCAATAAGGGAACGATGACCGGACGCATCTGAGGCAAGCTCGGGTGTCCGTAGGACGATCGGTCGCGTACGGACGCTCGTCTCGGCGGGTGTTCGCTTCCGAGCGTTACGCTCCCGATTTGTGGATGTTCTCGTTGCGCTGCTGCCGAGTCCGCTGCTCGGCCCAGCGGTCTGGCGCCCTGTCTCTAAGGCCCTGTCGCTGCACGGCTGGCTAGTGAAGACGGCGCCTGCGGGCGAGCGAGCGCCAACGGGTCCTAGTGACGTGCTGCGTACGTTCCTCGCCGCGCTGCCCACCGATAGGGACATCGTCCTGGTCGCGCACAGCAACGCTGGCCTCTACGTCCCGGCGCTCGTCCAAGAGCGCCGCGTGGTCGCCAACGTCTTCGTCGACGCGGGACTGCCCGTCCGCAACGGCCGCGTACCGCTCGCGCCTCCGGCCTTCCGCGACTTCCTGCTGCAAAAGGCCGACGCGGATGGACTCTTGCCGGAATGGACGCACTGGTGGGACGAGACCGACCTCGAGGGGCTGTTCCCGAGCGCGGAGGTTCGTGAGCAGGTCAAGCGAGAGCAGCCGCGTCTGCCGCTGTCCTACTTTCAGGAGTCATTGCCGGCTCCGTTCGGCTGGGATGACCGACCCTGCGCGTACCTCGCCTTCGGCGACACCTACAGCACAGAAAGGGATGAAGCTGAGGCCCGAGGGTGGCCGGTCACTACCTTGCCGGGCCAGCACCTGCACACACTCGTCGCCCCAGAGCAGGTCGCTTCGGCCATCGACGCTCTGCTCGGGAGGCTCGGCATCGACCCGAAAAGTTGAAGCATGATGACCCGCAAGTCACGATTGGGCATCCCAACCGACGATCCGATTACGGACGCCGCAAGCGGATCGGCGGATTCTGGCGGTCATCGCAACAGGAGGTCGCCGATCAGTTCGATCGGCTTCTTGAACGCTAGTCGTTTGCGGGGTCGATCGTTGAGTTCCTGGGCGACCCAGTCGAGGTCTTCGCTGCTGTGCACGCCCAGGTCGGTGCCCTTCGGGAAATACTGCCGCAGCAGGCCATTGGTGTTTTCGTTGGTGCCCCGTTGCCAGGGTGAGTGCGGGTCGCAGAAGTAGATGTCGATACCTGCATCGACCGAGACGTGTTCCCACTCGTGCATCTCTGGGCCTTGGTCCCACGTCAGCGACAAACGCAAGGATTCGGGCAGTGTCTTGATCTTCGCGGCGAGGGCGTCGCGGACCTGCTCGGGCTTGTACCCGTCGGGCAGGTGCAGCAACATCACGTAGCCAGTGGCGCGCTCCACCAGGGTTCCGATCGCGGTCTGGTTCTGCTTGCCGATGATCAAATCCCCCTCCCAGCTTCCCGGCACCGCCCGGTCCTCAACCTCGGGTGGACGCTGCGCGATGTTGATCATGTTCGGGATCCGGTTCTTGCGCTGCCCGACCTTGCGGCTCGGACGCCGCAACGCCCTGCCCGTGCGCAGACACACCGCCAGATCGCGGCGCAACGCGCCCCGCGACTGCACGTACAGCGACTGGTAAATGGTCTCGGGTGACACCTGCATCTCCGGGTCGTCTGGGAACTCCACGCGCAGCCGGCCGGTGATCTGCTCCGGTGAGTACTTCCTCTCCAGATCCTTCTCGACCTTGGCCCGTAGCACCAAGTTCGTGGCCAGCTTGGCCGGCTTGGGTCGGCTCGCCCGCTCATAGGCCAGCGCGTGCGCGGTCGTGGCACGGTAGCTCTTGGCGCCCTCGACGTTGCGCTGCAACTCACGGCAGACCGTCGAGGGCGAACGCCCGAGACTGCGGGCGAGCTGGCGGACACCTTGCCCACGAGCGTGAGCGATAGCGATCTCCTCCCGCTCAGCAAACGTCAGGCAACGCCCCAACAGGTCACGTCCGCGGCGCGGGCGCACACCTCCGGACTCCCTGAGCCAACCCCGCCCCTTCTGCCGATATGTACCGGCCTCGGCCGCGGCGCCGGTGATGAACTCACCGCGCTGCATCGCCGCCCAGAACGTCTGAACCACGTCGGTAACCATGCGGTCATTGAACTTCACCATCAACTGCTCAACACCTCTCATTTGGTAGGTGTTGCGATCACCGCGAGGACCCAAGGATCCTCTACCGGACGACGAAGCGGCGGCGGTGAGCGGTGTCTATTTTCTCCACTGACGGTCCGTACCGGTACGAATCATCAGCGACGGCACACGCTGGTGTCCATCCTGCAACGCCACGGTGTCCAGTTCCCAGTCGTTCTGCCCGTAACACAAAAGACAGCGCCAAACGCTGAAGCAGGGCGGACCTGGGGCCTGCAGATGGCAAACGCGGGACGCCCACAGCATCATCCGCCTGCCCGGTGCCCGCAAGCAGGACCTCAGCGCTGCGGGCAACGTGGGCTGCCTCGGCTCGGATCCACAGGTGAGGCACCTCGACGAAGTCACTAGGCGCCATTGCACAGGCCAGCGAACCCTCGCCCGCAATCTCGACGCTTCGCCCCCAACCCCGTAAGTCTTTAGGGCTAGCCGTGGTGGGTAAGCCACTCCGGCTGGTGCCGCCAGAGGATGCTCAGGTGCCGCTCGTGAGGATACTGACCCCCGAAGGGCGGCCTTCGTCGCGCAGGAGCGTGCCGAGGACGACCGGCTCAAGGCTCAGGCGGGTGGTCATCGCCTGTACCGCTTCCCTCAGGTAGGGGTAGACCATGAAGAAGACATTGTGGTCCACCCACATCGACACGGCGTCCTCGCTGATGTCACGTCCTGGTTCAAGGGCGAAGCTGGCGACGTGGTGTGACTCCACGGTGGCGCACACGTTCTGGTCATCGTTCAATAACTCGACGATGTGGCGGAACCGGCAGGAGATCGAGTCATCGCTGATGCGGTACTCAGGTGTGCCGGGGTCGATCCGTAGCTGTTTGGGTTCATTCTGGACGGTGAACTGAACGTCCCCAGACCAATGGGTCAGGCGGATGTCGAGGAGTCTCGTGCGTCGCACGATGTCCTGTACTTGTTCCAGCAGATCGCTCCCAGGCGGAGCTGCAGTTGGTGATTCGACCTTGAGGGTGCCGCCGTGGCTCTGGGCTGGATGGGACATGGAATTACCTGCCCACGCCCGTGTTGGCAGAAGTTGGCGTCCAGTCGGAAGATGTGTGGCTTTCCGATCGGCGCACTTCCACGAACAGGAGTCCTACCTTGGGTTCGGGCCACACAAAGTCCAGCACATGAGCAGGGGATGCGGCGGCTGTAACAGCCTCTTTCACCGCGTGGGCGTGAATTTGGTTAATGGCGTGCCAAGCGTGGTCGACCGGCTGGAGAACGCGGGCCAGACTCACGTTGATCTCGGCGATCTCATCGCGGCCCGGAAAACTCTCGTCCATGTCGATTTCACGCGAATCGCGGAGCCAGGTCACGATGTCCGCCCAAGCCCATATCTTGGTCGCCCCGCGAGTGCCACCGCCGACGCTGCCGCGCGGGATCGGGAAGTCCTGAGTCGCGCGAAGTTTCTCAACCCAGGTGCGAACCGTCTCCCGCGAGACGCCAACACGCTGCGAGATGTCTGTGGCGGAAACAAGCTCTTCGTGGACCGTCAACGGCTGGGCGTTGGGCAGGTGGTTGCGGATGCGTCGTGCCGCGTCGATAGCCGCGCAGACTCGATCGCAGCCGTCCTCGACATAGATCGTGGCAGTAGTAAGACCATCGACGGACGCCCATTGCATATCGTCGAGGTGCTCGTCGGTCGCGATGAGTGTGGGCACGTCGTTCAGGTCGACACCCTCAACGCGCAGGCTGACGGTAGTAGTGGTCACGAAAACTCCTCTTTCAGTGCTGTGTGACGACTGTAACCATCATAGTTGGCATTTGCCAACTGGGGTAGGGAAACAAGCAGCAGAGATCCGACGATGCGGCACCCAATCATCGGGGGCCGTCTGCATCGGAAATATCGCCTCCGAGCGCACGCACCCGATCGCGCAATGATCGCGCCAACTGGGTCAGCCTGAGCTTCTCCGGGTGGTTGCCGACGCGTTGGAGCTCGCCTTCCGCCTGGACGACATGACTGCCTGCCACTTCCGAGATGGGAGTGACCTCCGAGGGCAAGCCAGCCTCACCGGCCTTGACGAGGCTTTGCCGCACAGTCTGGGCTGCCAGCTCGGCCTGCTCCTCAGCCTCGATCGCTTGGTCCATCAACTGTTCGTACTGTTCGAGGTTCGCTTCCGCGTTCTCGAGGAGCTCGTCGACGATGTACTGCTGGCGCTCACGCTCCACGCACTTCTCAGCTGCATCCAGAAGGCGCCGAGCCTTGGTCAGGTGATCGGCAGCCCTCGCTAAGCGCTCGTCGGCCCCTTCCGGTTCGGTCGCCTGCGTGCGGTGCGGGCAGTTGTCGACCTTCTTCTGGCATTCTTTAGCTGCGGACTCCCCACCCTTACCAGAACTGAACACCTTGTACGTACAAGCGTTCTGCGACTGTAGGTCGCTGTTGCAGCGAACCTGACCGAAGGCATGGTCGCTGTATACGTTCAGGTACCACCCATTCCGGCGCGCGTGTTTAAGGGCAGCCCGCCAGTACGCCTTGGAGTGCGCCGGCCATCGATCGCTCGGTGAATAGAGCACCCAACTGGCCCCCTTATCTGACATCGCGGCGCGTCACTTTGATCCTCCCAGACCTCCCCCGGACACGCATAACCCGTGTCCACGAAACGGGGGCAGGGCCAGCGGAATGCTGCTCACCTCGCGAGTATTACCGCGATCCGCCGACACTCTCAGTGCTGCGACCCTCTGCTCGGGGTCAGTCATCGACGCCAAAGTAGGCCTGGGCCGCCTGGCGGATCTGCGCGAGCTTTTTCGAGATCGGGCTGTGGTTGGCATACCCCAGCTGCTCGGCAATCTCGTGCTGTCGGTATCCGCTGGATAGCAGCACGACGATCTCGCGCTGCTTGCTGTCGAGCAGGGCGAGGAAGTCGCTGGTCACCAAATTACCGAGGACCTCGCTCTGTGGTCCCTGGATCGGGATGGTGTCCGTCAGCTCGACGAAGCGCACCTGGATCTTGTTGCGCTTGCGGTAGAGCTTGCGTTCGAAGTCTTCGCGCGCGTTCGACCACTGGGCGGAGAAGTCGTCCTCGACCCGGTGTTGGCGCACGGCCTCGAGGATGCCGCGCAGGCGCCCCGTCGAGTCGGCGGCGTCGATCGTCTCGGCGACCTTCTCCGCGGCCTCTTCTTCTCCCATCCAGATGGGTCCGCCCATGCGCGGGTTGCCGGTCACAGCACCGTCGAGAAAGCCACCATCCTCGAGCGGGACGGGTCCGACCGTCTTGCCCTTGTCGACCACTGGGAAGGTCCGCAACGTTTCCTGAACAACGGTGGTGATTGGCGGCACCCAGAAGTCGAGGTTGTGGGCCAGCAGGCGGATCGGGTCGTCCTTTGAGAAGGCGCCGAGCCGTGAGCCGGAGTTGAGGTGGGGCCAGATGGTCCACGCCCAGGCCTTCGCAAGACGCTCACCGAAGTCAGCGGGGAGGAAGTGGTCGAGGTTGCAGTGATCTGCCATGAATGGCCACTGACCTCGTCGAAGGAGCGGCAGACCGAACCGGTCGAGCGTGGCCTTGGGGAGCAGGTGGAAGAGTGCCTCGTACTCGAAGTAGCGCGACTGGGTGCGCGGAACCAGGATGGTGTTGATGTCCCCGAGATCAGCGATCCGGGCGATCGGCTCGGGCAGTTCTTCCGCGTCGAAGAAACGCCGGCGGAACTGCCCTGCCTCCCAGAGCAGGTTCCACATGCCGACCTGGCCCCCCAGCTCAAGTGACCGCTGTTCCATCTCAATTGCGACGTAGTCGGGCAGCTGGGGCTCCACAGGCCGGACCACGCCGGCGAACATCATCCCGGCGGAGATGTTGTAAAGCGCCGGGTGGTCCTCCGGCGCCGCCTCATCGGCGGGCAGGAACGCGCTGTCGCGCTGCCACGCTTCGATCTCGGCCGTGGCGGGCTCTCGGTCCTCGCTCATCGATGTGTCCATGTGCTCGTTTGTTTGCGTCATGCCTTCAACACGACAGTTCCACCCCGAATTGTTCCGGCGGTCCTCCGTGTCTCAGTCGCCCGGACGGATGCGGTTTTGGGTGAGTCGGTCGATCACCTGACTTGGTAGGCACCCGTGCTCTGTCATCACCGACCGGACGTGCTGTCGGAGGACGTGCTCAGCCTGGATACCCGTTGCGCTGGTGAGCAGACCGCTCCATACAGATGAGATGTCACCGGCGATCTGCTCGACGGTCTCGGTCGACGCGAGGTACACGTTGGGATTCGCAGCGGGCGCGTGCTGAGGATCGACGACGAGGCGATCCGACACGATGACGGCGGGACTCCCAGGGGGTGGGTGATCCATCCCCTGGTCGCCCGCCAGCTGGTCGAGCTGAGTGTTCGCCTGGCGCAGGTCCTTGAGAGGGAGCAGACCGTCCGAGTGTTGCTCCGACTTCGCTTCGACGGTCATCCACATCGCCGTGTCCCACAGCCACGCAGAGTCGCAACGCCCTTGTCCTTTGGGCTTCGATGCCTCCGCACCCAAGAACGTGCCGAGGGTTGTCAAACCGCCCTCGTACGTTGTGGCGTCATTCTGGGCGAGTGCCTCACGCATCTGCTTGAGCTCTTCGGCCACGCGGTTAGCCCGAAGCTGGCCACGAAGCTTCGCGGTGATCGCATTCACGGCAACCACGTCCATGCCTGCCAGAGGGACCTCCTCAGATCCGGGAAGGTCACGCATCTCTTTCAGCCAGGTTCCTCGGACGTTGGAGGCTGTCGATGCCTGGCGAACAAGCTGCCTCGCGCGGGCACGCTGGGTCTCGTCCTGGGCGCCAAGGTGAAGCCAAACGCCAGCCAGATACAGCAGGAGTCCGCGGTACCCGCGCGTGGCCTCCCCGCCGGTGCCGACGCGACGAGCTGCTTCCTGCAGCTGTTCGCTCGCTCCAATCCAGTCGCCGCGGAACGCCAGCTGCCAGCCTTCGACCTCCGACGCCGCTGCCGAGCCGAGAGCGTCAGCACCGGGCGACTCGACCTTGACCGCGTCCTGTCGGAACTCAGCCACCATCGGCTCGCCCTGCTCGCGCCAATCTGTGTCATGCGCGAGGAACATCTGGACGTTTTCGATCACCTCGTCAGGATCCGCGCCGCGACTGTTTCGCCAACCGAACTCCACCTCTGCCTGGAGCTCGGGCTCGAGTGGACCGCGATTCTCGCTCCGGCTGAAGTACCGCGTGATGTCCGAACCAAGGACCACAACGACGGCAAAGTCGTTCGGTCCTCGGGTGCATCTCCCGGCACCTTGAACGATGCGCGTTCGGAGCCGTTCGGCCAGTGCTGCGCTCGCCTCGGCACGTTCGCCGAGGAACTTCTCCTGAAGGCTGACCGCGTCCGGCTTGCCTCCAAGCACCACTACGCGACAGGCGCGTCCAGGCAGGTCAAGACCGTCGTACCGGTTGGCGAGTCCGAGGATGCCGGTGGGCGCGTCCGCGAACACAGACAGGCCATGTTCGACGTGGTCGCGGCCCATGACCGGAACCCCCTCGCCGGCCAACGCTGCAGCCGCAGCTTCTGTCTTCGCGATGGTGTCCTGGCTCAGGACCAGCGCCTTGTTCGTGACTCCAACGATGCGCTTGGTCAGGCCTATGGCGTCACCACCCGTCACCAGGTCTGGAAACACAAAGAGTCGTCGGCCAGAGCGTGGCGGTGTCTTTGTCGGCAACGGCATGCGGACGATCTCTGCACGGCCGAAGGCTCGCTCCAGCTCGCCCCCCGCTCCCAAAGTCGCCGACAAGTAGATGCGCTGCAGTGCCCGGGCGAACACGCGGTTCTCGAACGTCGGCGGAATCATGGGCCGGATCTGGATGCCGCCGTACGAGAGGTAAACGCAGCACGCGGCAAGGCCCGAGCGAACCATGGCGAGTTCAAACTTGAACGGCTTCGGCAGCTTGGCCAACACCTCATCCAGTCGCCCGAGCGCGGCCGGATCAAGGGCTGGGAGTACGAGGCGGACCTGGTGATGCGCCCCCGGATCTGGCTCGCCGCGGAGCCTCTGGAGCAATAGCCCCGAGAGGAATGGGCTGAGCGCGTCGAGTACGGCGAGGTAGTGCTTTTCACTCTTGTAGCGACTGATGGTGATGCCGTACTCAGCACCAACGAACTGTTCCCCGGCGTGGGCGTCGTCGAAGATCACCAGCCGTGGCTCGGGGAGCTTCGGGCTGCTGTTGAAGATCGCACTGTAGGTGGTGACGGCAATCGCTTCGGCGCCCTCTAGGGCGCTCAGCGCTAGGGTCTGCCAATCGTGGTGACTGCCAACCAAGAGCTCACCTGGAACGCCCTCCCGACGGGCCGTTGCGAGAACCTGGCGCGCGAGTTGCTTGGTCGGTGTCGCGTAGACGACTGGCCCCTCGCTTTTGCGCCGCACCCATTCGGCGATCAGGAGCCCCGGGAGAGTCTTGCCGGACCCGGTAGGCAGCTCGAGCGCCAGGTCCTCGGTGTTTTGATGATGCTCGGCATAGGCCCGGATGACATCACCCTGATGCAGCCACAAGCCGTCCACGGCCTCGTTAGTGCGTGGCAGCGTGCCGCTGAGGTACAGCTCTTCAGGCGAAGGGAACTGCTGCTGCACTTGGTTGGTCTTGCCTTGGAACGCCATCTCTTCTCCCCCGTCTCCAGCTGGTTACGTCCTACCGACGGTGTCGATTGCCGCTCCGTCGAGTGACGACCGTCGCGCACCAAGCAACGCGTCATCTCGGTTCACGCAGTCCAACGGGCCGAGCCAGACCTCCACAAACTAGTTCGGGTCTTCATGGGTCTTGTCCGTGCTGAGCAGCTCTAAGCCCAGGATACTCAGACGAGGCGTCCTCCTCGCCGGTAGTCCCCCGACCACCTCTGCGGCTTCGCAGTCTTCGCGCTGCTGGCCGCATCGCCTGACACGATCGCGCCAGCGCGTCTTGCACGGTGGTTTTTGGCAGACTCATCGCGCTTGCGACTTCCCGGATTGTCAGGCCCGACTCGTACAACCGACAGACCTTCGCCAACTGCTCCTGGCTCAACCCACAGCGTCACATCTCCACACCTGCCTCACTCAGTAGCCGCAGCACTGTCCCCTTGCTGAGTGCGTAGGTCTTCTGGAGTTCCGTCGAGGAGATGCCTGCCTGGTAGTCGACCACCAGCTGGGCGATGACATCTGGACCAAGCCTCAGGTCGACCCGATGCACCCGACTCGGCACTGGCTCTGGTTCAGCCCGTCTCGGCGCATGCTCAACATCCAGCAACCTGGCCAACCGACGGGTGTTCCGCCAGAGCTGCGGTTGCCTGGAGTAACGTCGTAGGACCTCGACCAGTGTTTCAGCAGTCCAAAGGCCCTCACCGAAATTGCGTGGGGTAAACGGTCAAAGCTCAGCCCTTCGTTGACTGGCACCGTGAACCGGCTTTCGGGCCACAGAGTTCGGTGGATGCCGAGACGTCCTCTATGACAAGGTCTACTGATGCGTCCCCCTCCTGCCACGACAGCACGAGCGGCTGTCGTGCTCGACGCGCTGGCGGATCACATCGACAAGGTCTTGCAGGCCTTCAATGACTTCGGCACTCGCCGTCGCGTCGAGCCCTCGCCGCACGCGCCTTGGGCACCGACACGAACCTGGAACACCGACACGCCGCCGACACGAAATTGGAACTCCGACACGAAATCCGGATTCCTGCGCTTGCCCGCCGAGAAACTCCACCGCGGCTCGTCGTGCGGTGTTTTCATCCATGGAGGTCCACCTCCTTCAGGGTGAGGACTACCTTTGCCTCGGACCGGCTCGTGATACTCACGATGCGTCCTCGGGGCGGTGTTGTTGGTCGATGTCGTTGAGGCGGTGGTGCGGGAGAACGTGCACGGTCGCCGTGGTCGCGTCGAAGGGGCTGCGCCAGACGAGCAGCCGGGGCGTCTGAGCCCAGGTGCTCGCTCCAGGGAATCGCACGACCCAGGCGAGACTGAGCAGTTAGCGGGCCACCGTGTCGGCATCCTGCGCGACCCGCTGTGGTGTGCGCGGACCTGGGTGGGAAAAAACATGTGGAGCTACCTGCTCGGCGTGTCCGCTGCTCGGGGTGCGGCGTAGGCGGGCAGGCCCTGGCTCGCGCGGTGGCGGAGGACGGTGCGACCGCTGACCCCCAACCGGCGGGCGATCTCCGCGTCAGGGTGGTGGCCTGCCAGCCGTTGAAGAGCCGCCTGCCGCTCCCCCGGCCTGAGGGGGACGACCTCGCCACGGACAGCGCGGTCGACGGCGACGATGTCGATGATGTCGACGTCCTTCTGCTGGGTGCTGGGCTTCCAGCCGGCCCGTTCCGCCCGCAGACGGGATCGGACCGCGGCGGCCCCGTCCCCGGGATCCTCCAAGCGCAGGTGCTCGTACACGCCGGCGATCGCCGCGGTGGTGTGGGGGTGCGGTCTCGTCCGGCCGTTCACCGTCGCGCCGATGGCGTGGCTAGTCAGGCCGGTCGCCGCCGCGAGCTGCTCGAGTGTCCACCCGTCAGCATGCAGAGCCCTCAGCGCCTCGGCGGCCGCCGCCGCGGCAGGGTTGGCGTCGCCGGGCTGGACGCAGAGGATGGCGTCGGCGGCGGCCGTGCTGATCCGGGGGGCCGTGGCCGCCCGGAGAAGAGTGGCGACGCTGACCCCACCCGTTCGGGAGATCTGCTCAAGGGTCATCCCGGACGCGCGGAGGTCCTGAAGGTGCTCGCGGACGGGCTCGGCGGGGGTGAACGGCGCCCAGGTAGCGGATCGCTGCTGCCGGTAGCGGTGTCGCTCGTAGTCGGCGCTGCGTCTCCGCGCGTCGACGTCC
>PKWT01000249.1:12182-18591 GCA_003132125.1 Micrococcales bacterium
TCGAGTCGGTCCAAGATTTTGTGCGCGGTGCTCAGAGCGCGGCTGGCGGTCTCGCGCAGGGTGGCCTCGACGTCCTTGCTTTGCTGGGCCCAGCCGGCGACGTAGGGGAAGCTGAACTGCGAGCTGTCCATGCCGCGGGCGCTGGTGACCAGGAACGCGACGGACTCGGCCTCCACCTCGATCCGGCCCCGGCAGGAGGCGGCGAACGTGGAGGCATCGGAACTGTCGCCCGGTTCATGGAGCGTGATATGGCCCAGTTCGTGGGCGAGGGTCTTGACCCGGTGCGCCGGGTCCAGGTCTGGGTGGATCAGGACGGAGCGGTTGGTGTAGTTGGTCTGCCCGTTGGCGCCGTTGGACAGGGCTTCGTCGGCCAGGTGGTAGCCAGCTTCGCTTACTTGCAGGGCGAGGCCGTCCCAGAGATGTTCGGGAGCCTGCCCGGTCAGCAGCCTCGGCCTGATGTCCGCGAGCTGCGCCAGCGGGTCCCCGTCGGTCTGGGAGATGTCGAAGACGTGCGCGATCCGGTACCCGACCACCCGCCGGGCACCCGCCGGCGGGTGGTCTTGGCCCGCCACAGCTGGCGACGGCCGCGCCGAGTCGTGGTCCTTGTCCGGGCCGTCCGGGCCGTCCNNCCGGTACCCGGCGACCTGGGTGGCGTCGGAGCGTTGTGCCCAGATAGCGACGGTGTTGAGAGTTGAGTAATGGTGGAACCGGGCCGCGGTGCCCAGCCAGGCCGTCCACGCCTGGGAGGTGGTCAGCGACAGGACCTGCGCACTGAGGGTGGCGTGGAAAGCCTCCAGCCGTTCCCGGCGACCGTCCTCGTCAAGACGCGGCCTGGTCGTTGGCTGGCTTGTTTTGCCAGGGCCGGGTGTTGCGGGTGCGGTGCTCATGCTCTGCTCGATTCGGTGGCGCGCGGAGGTTCAGCGGCCGCCGTTGGGGCGGTCGGGGTCGGTGACCTCACCGGTGGACAGGTCGACCAGGGCCAGGCGGGCGTGGTCGCCGGCCCCGGCCTTGACCGGCGGGCGGATCGTGATCACGTCGTCGGCGAACCACGCGGTCCGCTCCCGCCGGTTGACGTCGCTGGTAAAGGCGCGATGCCGGGCGCTGGCTGGCCACTCGTCGTGTGTGTTGACGCAGCGGTTCCCCAACCGGGCCACGAGCCGGTCCAAAAACAGCGGCAGGCTGTAGCGGTGCCAGTCTTCGAGCTGGTCGCTGCCGAACGCCCGGCCGGCGGTCCGGCGCTGGTCGGCCAGGACGGCCAGTTCGTGGGCGATGTGCGGGTGGCCGGGCCAGCACGGCGGGATGAGCCGGTCGAGGTTCCAGCCGTACTCGTGGTTGACCCAGGCCGCGACCTCGTCCAGCCACGCCCACACCTGCTGACGCACCGCCAGCGCGCACGACGGCGGGTCCCACGGCCGGCCGAGGGTCTCGACCCGACCCAGACCGGCGCGGTCCTCCTCGGTGCCGAACTCGACGATCCACAGCTCCCGGTAGGTCGCCTGCACCAGCCGGCCAGGCTCCGGGAACGGCCAAGTCACCACGACCCATCACCCCCTCGGCCACCTGGCACGCTGACCGCGGCGCCTTGACTGACAGGCCCGCCGGGTGACCCCGCCGGGCCGATGGGGGTCAGGTCCATCCGGTGGGCGGTTTCGACGGCGGCTGTGGTGCGGGCGAACATCGGGCTCTGTCGTCCTCGAGCCGCGCCGACCCGTGCCTTCGCCGCGGCCTGCGCCCCCAGCAGCGCCCGCCCGGATTTCCCGTCGATGCAGCGGGTCAACTTGGCAAGGAGGGGTTTGGCGTTCTCGGCGATGACCAGGGCGTGCCGTTCCGGTAGCAGCCGGATCTCCTCCGGGCGAAGGATCGGCTCGTCGACGCCGGAGAACGACGTGCCGGCGCTGCCGCGGCCCCGGCTGTACGTGGTCCGCGAGATCCGGGAGGTGCCGATCAGCTCGGACAGCTCCCGGTTGAAGATCCCGTCCTTACCGCCGCCGAAGACGGCGATGAGGTTGGTCAACCCGAACAGTGCCCGAGCCTCGTCCTCGCCGTAGCAGATGACCAGCTGCCGCCACGTCTGGGCCGCGTAGATAAACGACAGGCCCACCGCGCGCTCGTTCGCCATCCTGGTCCGCAGCGTCGGCAACGGCGCCGTCGAGGGCAGCTCGTCCAAGCAGGCCAGGAACGAGGGGCACAGCCGGCCATGAGGGGACGCAGCCGCCGCCGCCAGGGCGGTGTCCAGGACGTGCTCGGCGATCGCCGTCATCAACGGCGACGCGGAGGCGTACGGGTCGTCCCGGCCGAGCAGGTAGATGGTCCCGCCGCGTCTGATCAGGTCGGCCAAATCGGTGGCAGGTCGTCCCGGGCCGGGAGTGCACCGGGCCCGCAGCGGCTCCTGGAAAAACAGCGCCAACGCCTGCTGGACCGTGGTCGCGGTATTCCCGGCGGTCCGGTCGTCGCCGTGCAGGGCCCCGTGTAGCAGCCCATGCCAGAACGGCGCCGCGTTGGGGTGACTGCGCAGGATCTCCTCCGGGAGGGTCGCCTCCCGCGGGTTGGCGACCCACTCCAGGACATGCTCGATGGAGCGTCCGGTCAGCGCGGCAGCGTGGAAGTANNGCGCCCTTGACGGTGCCGGCGGTGAACGCCTTGGCGCGGCGTTCGGCGACCATCGAATCCACGCACCCCGCGACCGGGTCCCAGACCAGCTCCGGCACACCGGGGGCCAGCCCGAAGGGGTCGAGTACCGCCACCGGCCGGCCCCCCGTTGACCGGTGGTCGATGGTCAAGAGCAGGTCGTCGACCTTCGTCAAGGTCACCAGCGCTGCGCCCGGCGCCTCCAGTAGGGCCGGAGTGAGCAGGTCGAGGGTCTTGCCGGAGCCCTGCGGTCCGTACACGCCGGCGGTGCGGTCGAACGGCACCCACAGCGGGCCGGTGCGCGGCACCTTGCCGACGCCGAGCCGCCAGCCCACCGATGCGGGCGTGAACTTCTCCCGGCCGCCCGCCGTGCTACCGCCGTCGTGGCTGCCGGCCGGGGTGTGCGTGGCGCCGGTGGCCGACGCTCGCGAGGACCGGCGGCGCGCCGTGCGTGCCTCGATCGCCGTGAACCCGCCGAACCGGGTTCCTGCGCGGCCGTACAGGTCGGGGCGGATGAGCCCCCGAACCCGGCGTAGGCGACCGGCGCCGAGGATGGCCTTGGCTTCCGCCCGGGTGGCCATGCCGTGCCGGCGCCCAGTGCCCACCGTTGTCCAGAACCGAGCAACCGCCCAAATGCTGGCGGCCAGCAGCAGCAGCTCGAGAACCCCGGCCAGCGCGTACACCAGGCTCGGCGACGGAACCCCGGCGGCGGCCTCGACGCCGACCCCGACGCGGCCAGTCAGCAGACCACCCAGGGCGGGGAACAGCCGCGGCGAGTCAGGCCAGAGCCACCCGCGGCCGGTCAAGAAACCGGCCGCGCCTTGGGCGACCAGCAGTGTGGCCGCCGCCAGGGATAACCATGCGAAGGCCGCTCCGAGCGGGACCTCCCAGCCCCACGGCAGCGGGTCGGGGCGGCGGCGGGCGATGCTGTCAGGGCTCATACCCCGGTAAGCACCAAACCCCCCTCCGGGTGGACATTGTCGGCGCAACTAATTTCGATGCCCACCCGCCTCACACCCACCATGGGCTATCGGTGCCCCGCCCTGCGGTCAAAGGCGTTCTCGTGGCCCTCAGCCGATGCGTCGGATGGTGACGATCTGGTTGGCCCAGCCAGCCATCGGGCTCAGTCGCACCGGGACTCCGGTACGTGCGGCGTCGACGAGCCAGAGCGCGCCGCCGGTGTCGAGCCCGGCGACCATGGCGACGTGGCCGGGGTTGGCCGGGGTGCCCTCGGAGCCGGGGATCAGGACGAGGTCGCCGGTGCGGGCGTCCTGGACGGCGACGGGGGTCCCGGCGGTGGCCTGGGTGTAGGTGACTCGGGGGATGGTGACGCCGACGCTGGCCCAGGCGGCCATGGTCAGGCCGGAGCAGTCGAAGGCGGTCGGTCCTTGCGCGCCCCACAGGTAGGGCTTGCCGAGCTGGGCGATGGCGAACGTGGCGGCGGCGTTGTCGGCCGGGCTGCCAGTGAGAGTGAGGCCGTTCGGGCCGGGGGTGAGGGTCGCGGCGGGGTTGCTGCCGACGCTGCCGGCGCACGGCGCGGCGTTGGTGGTAGCGCCGGCCCCCTGCCCTGGCGCGCCGGCGTTGGGCCTGCCGGTCCACAGCTGCGCGGCCAGCTGGGCGGCCAACGGTTGCCACTGCGCATACAGGCCGCGGTACGCCTCGAGTGGTTTCTGGACGTCGGCGGCCACGTCGGTCAGCGGCCGGGTCGTCCAGTTGGGTTGGGCGACCAGGCGCTGCAGGAAAGCGCCAGTGGCTTTGACCGGGTCGGCGGCAACGGCGGCGGTGTAGTAGATGACCCGTTGCTGGAACAGGCCGAGGCTGTCGTGGTCGACGGCCGCGGTAATGTTGCGCAAGGTTGACTCCTGCATGGCGGTGGCCAGCGCGATCGTCGCCGCGTACGGCGGCAGCGCCCGGCTTTGCGTGACGGCCGCGATGGTGGCGGCGTTGGCCAGTTGTTCCGCGTCCAGGGTCACGTTCGCGACGCTCTGCCCGGTCCCTCCCGGCCCGCAGATCCCGCCGGTCGGGGACTGGCTGCCCAACGCGATGACCGGGACGGCGACCAGGACCAGGCAGGTGAGCAGGAACGCGACCACTGCCGCGATCACCGACCTCATCGACTGAGTCTCATGTCTCTATTGCCTTGAGTCGCCGGTGAGGTTGGCGGCGGCCGGCAGTATCTGGGCTCGTGCCGCGGCTGCCCGGCCTGGGGGTGTGCCGGGGCTACAACTGGCTACGCCATCACCGTGGGCCATCCCGACCTGGCTATCGGCGCCTTGGGTTCGCCCACCCACGACCCCGCACACGCTCTTCACGGGCCAACCACCCTGGAGTTTCCCCCGCTCACACCTTCAGAAGTCGTGAGCTCCCGGGTGGTTCCGGCGACGGCGTCGTTGGTGTAGGTCAGTGCTTCCTCCAGCGGGTGCCGGACGGATTGCACCTTGTATTTGCGGTCCCCGACGAGCCACAGGGCGCGGCCCTTGCCGGCCATCGCCCACCCGGTGACCAGTTCTTGGGTCATCGGGGGCAGGCCGAGCAGGTCGCCGAGCTCGTCGCTGACGGCCTGATCCTGCCCCAGGAGGATCTTGGTGTCGGCCAGGTGTAGCAGGTCTCGGGCGATCCGGTCGGCCTCGGAGCCTTCGGCGCCGACGGCGCGGGTGTCGGACGGCTTGTGGGCGACGGCGATCTGCACGTCGCCGTCGGCGCGGGACAGGCGCAGGTCGGAGTCCAGGGACTTGACCGCTTCGGGCCCGAGCCGCATCTGCTTCCACATCTCATCGCGCACGACGATCCGCCGGTCGCCGGGGGCGGCGATCTCCCGCTGCCCGCGCCCCCAGGCGCCGAGGCAGGTCAGCCCGATCCCGACGGCGTCGTCGCCGAGGGTGGCCAGCCGTTTCAGGGACAGCGACTGGATCGGTGCGGCCCAGTCGATGTCGATGTTGGTGTAGTCGTCGAACATGCCGGCCAGGTGGCCGGTGACCAGCTGGGACAGGGCGTCGCGCAGCAGCCGGGTGCCGTCCAGGAACTGCTGGCGTCCGGCGTACCGACAGGCGCTCACGAGGTCGTCGGTGGGTTCGTCGATGCCGTGCCACAGCTGGGGGATGGTGACCTCGGCCAGGGTGGAGTTGCCGGTGCGGTAGCCGGTCAGCTCCCGCAGCATGGTGTCGACGACCCGTTCGTCAGAGGGTGAGAACGGGACCCGCTGCTCGCCGATGTGCTGGGAACCGACCAGTCCGCGGATCAGGACCAGCCAGCGGGAGAAGATGATCGCCGCGCGGCGCTTGGCCTCCTGCTCGGGCAGCTGGCGCCAGTCCCGGCCGAGGGGGCCGATGTCGAGGGGGTTGACCCGGGTCGACTGGCCGGGGCCGATCGCGAACGGTTTCACTCCGAACGCGGCGCACAGCTGCTCGTACTCGTCCTTGGAGTCGCCCAGGATCAGCGCCCGGTAGCCGAACTCGAGCATCCGGATGATGAACAGCTTGACGCACGAGGACTTCCCGGTGCCGGGTTTGCCCATGACGAAGATGTTCGGGTTGGTGACCGGGATCTCGTCGTCAAGGACCCACCCGTTGGGGTCGGCGTAGAAGGAGCCGCCGGAGAACTCGTCGATGCCCATCTGGGCGCCGGTCGGCGGCAGGACCGGTGCGGCGATGAACGGCCAGAACACCGGCGCCTGGTCGCTGGTCATCCGCCACTGCGACAGGGGGGCGTACCCGGGGCTCCAGCCGGCGCCGCGTTCGCGCGGTCCGCGCGCCGATCGCAGCCGCGGGAAGAGCCGCGGCTC
>PKWT01000232.1 GCA_003132125.1 Micrococcales bacterium
ACCGGCTGCGCTACTACTGGCCCGACCCCGAGATCAGCGCCGCTCAGTCCCGGCTGCTCGACAACCTTGGGAAGGTCGACATCCCGCTGCCCCTGCTGAGCCAGTACCTGCCTGACCAGTACACCCGCGTCCGCCACGGCGAGCTGGCGGTAGAACCCACCGCCCTGGTCATCGACCGGGTCCGTGACGTGTTGCGTGCCTACGCGCGCGCCTGCGACCCGTCGCTAAGTGGCTGCGCGGACCGGCCGGGCACGGTCATCCATGACCTGCCGGAACGCCAGGGCTGCCAGTTTGAAGAGGAACTCACGTAGGCGTCGGACATGTCTACGAGCGGACACAGACGCTGCGGTGCTGGGTCCAGCGAGCCCGTGACGGTCTGAGCCCGACCTTGGGGGCCCAAGTCCAAAGGGGCCATGCAACTGCAGGGGCGGCGCGGCAGCGCCCAGCCGGATTCAATCCTCGGCCCGGCGTCGTTGGCGTAGCTCCAGGTCGGAGAGCTGCGTGCTCAGGCCGCCGATCTTGGTGTTGGTGGCGAACGCGGTGATCCCGCTAGCCACTTGGACATGTCCACAGGCCGGTCAACTCGGTCCCCCAAACTCCGTCGCGGATCTTGTCGTGCTCTGGGGTACACACGTCCTGGGGATCAGCTCCAAAGGATTGGCAGTGTTGTGGGCAACGCGAACCCGACCGAGCACGACAGCCGCTGACCGGTCATCCAGGTCAGGACCCCTTGTGGGGGCAGCCGACGGCGTGGGTGCGGATCAGCACCTTCCTGCCTGCCCGCCGCCCCCTGCGGGCTGACGGCGTTCGGCCAGCACGTCCTTGCTGACAGTGAAGTGGGACGGTCGCAGTGGTGGACGCGGCGTTGCCCGAGCGCAACAGCACCGCCAGGGGTTCCCCGGCGCCCTCGGCCCCGTGGACGACGAACGCGCACAACGAGTGAAGACTTCGCAGGAGAACGCCGCAGCAGTGTGCTCCCTTCTCCAGCTCACACAGGTTCGCCCGAAGGTGTCCACAAGGTGGCGCCTTCCGCACCCGTCCTCGACTCGGTGGGCCCTGGCGAGGCAGCGCAGGAGTCGGTCGCAGGCGACGTTGTTTGCGGCGTAGCGCGCCGTGCCGGTGCCGTTCATGTCAAACGCGCCCCGCGGTGTGCTTGGGGTCGAGGTCTCAGCCAACCTAGTCTGGCGGCGAGCCACTGGGGTCATACCAGACGAGAGCAGGCTACAAATATCTTGGAGGGGCCTCCACTGAGTCGACGGCGGCGCGCGCGCCCGCCGGATGCGGCTCCCGCGCGGCATGGGAAACCAGGGCGGCGATGGCCACGAGCACGAGCACGACCAACAGCGCGTGCAGCAGCCCGAAATGTTCTCCGAGGAAACCGATAAGCGGCGGTCCGACTAGAAACGCGCAATAACCGATGGTGGCAACCGCGCTCACGCGCGCTGCGGCCGTCCTGGGGTCATCCGCGGCTGCCGACATCCCGACCGGGAAGCCCAGCGCCGATCCGAGTCCCCACAAGACGACACCGAAGACAGCCACCCCGGCGCTGGGCACAAAAATCACGGTGAGCAGGCCGAGCACGGCTAGGAGGCTCGATGTCCGCAGCACCGGCACCCGTCCGAACCGGTCGAGCAGCGGAACGCCGGCGATCCGGCCGACCGTCATCGCCGTGACGAAGACCCCCAGGACCACGGCCCCCGATGCGTTACTCACACCGTGTCCGTCGACCATCGCCAGGGCCAGCCAGTCGTTTGCCGACCCCTCAGCGAAAGCCATGCCGAGCGCAATGAGGCCGATGAGCAGGGTGCGTGGGTCACGCCAGATGCTGAGCCGGTTGCGCCACGTCGCCTCGCTGTCGTCGTCCGACGCGGGTCCGGTCTCCTCCCCGGCGAGGTGCTCCGACTGCACGAAACGGACCGCGATGAGAGTCCCGGCGATCATCACGATCGAAATGATGCCGGTGTGAATGCCGATTGGCAGGCCGATCGACTCCGCGAGCGCACCGAGCCCGGCTCCGATCATGGTGCCGAAGCTGAACGCCGCATGGAACAGCGGCATAACGGTGCGGTGCAACACACGTTCGTTGGCCGCACCGGACACATTCGTCGCGACATCGCCGATCCCGAAGGCAGCCCCGAAAAGTGCAAGGCCGCCGAAGGTCACCGCGAAACTCGGCCCGACGGTGGCTCCGATGCCTGCGATGGTCAATCCGATCGGCCCAACAGTGAGGCACCAGGCCATGGTCGTCGCGGCACCGAAGCGGGCAATGATGTGACTGGATGCCAGCAAGCCGACGATCGAACCGGCAGCGAGTCCAAAGATGAGGCGTCCCATTTCCAGCGTGCTGGCCTGTAGCCCGTCGCGTACCGCCGGGACCCGGGCGACCCAACTGGCCATCCCAAGGCCACAGAGACCGAAGATTACGAAGTTAGCGTTGCGCCAGGCGACGACCTGGTGACGCAATAGACCATCCGCGTAGGTGTTGGCCGCTCGCGCAGCGGTGGCTTTCGGCATGGACTCCTACCATCGAAGGAGTTGGAGCGGGCGTCGAATCGATAGGGACTAAGTTACCAAGCCATGGATCACGAGCCATGCGCCCACCGACGAAACGGAAAGATCGCGCGCAAAAGGACTCGCACGCGAGTAAATCGGCGCTGAACACTCAGGCGGAGGCAATAGTTCCATTCAGACGTACCTTTCGTCGTGGCGTCCGTACGTTTCTGATCGACATTTCGTGCGGTAAGCGGAAGGCAGCACCACGGCTGTCAAGGGCCCCAGCGACGTTGGTGGTTGTTTGATAGTCACCGCAAGCCGAACGACAACCGGTGATCACTGACTGGCCGCCGGACTTATGGTCTTCGCAGGCGGATCCCCAGCGGGACGGTCGTGAGGAACAACTCGTGGCGCCCAGGATGCTCCGGTCATCGTTCCGCAATCGGGACGGCCGAAGGGCCCGTCCGAGACTGGTGCGCCAAGCAGCAATGCGCGAGTCCGCTGCATGTCGCTGAGCGTCACTGGGTTGCGCTGCCGTTGTTCTTAATGCCGTGCGCGGTACCTGGGGCCCTACAACTTTGTGATACAAACTAGTTTGGTCATGCGATCACAGAGTGACGAGGGCTTCAAGTCACGGCCCCTGCGCGGCCGGACCCCGCCGGACGCCACGAGCAAGTGGGCGCCTTTTTTCCGATACGTCCCAGCCTCCTCGGCGGCGTCGGTGATGAACTCACCACGCTGCATCGCCGCCCAGAACACCTGCAGGTTCTCGGCAATCATCCAGTCAGAGAATCTGGTCATCAACACCCTCGAATCATTCAGGTGTTGCGATCACCGTGAGAACCCAAGGAACGTCATGCGGGAACGCATCAGACACTGCGCACGCAAAGGAATGTCCGTAACACCCGTTATGCCGACATCGGCATAACGGGGCTCATGCCGAGCGGCTGGTTATGCCGATGTGGACACGAACTTGCTTGCAGGGCAGGGGTTTCGAGCACGAGAGCTCGGCATAATCAGAGCTCTTCGAGAAACGCGAGGAGGTGGTCGGCGGGTCGGTATCGGCCGGGTTTGGTGCCGAGTGGAGCGGTTCTGGCGATCGCTGCTTCGGCTTGTTTGAGCGCGGGGTCGGCGTGCTGGTAGATCTGGGTAGTCGTGATGCTCTCGTGCCCGAGCCACAGGGCGATCGTGGCGATGTCGACGCCGCTGGCTGTCAGCAGCATCGCATTGGTGTGTCGAAGGACATGGGGAGTGACGCGTTTGGTTTCGAGCGACGGGCAGTTGGTTGCTGCGATGGCCGTGTGTTTGACGAGCAGCAGTTCGACGGCGTCGCGGCTGAGCGGTGTGCCTTGGCGGGTCGAGAACAGCGGGTCTTCGGGCTGGCCTTGGCGTTGTTTGAGCCATTCATTCAGGACCGCGCCGGTCTCGCGGGTGAGCGTGACGGTGCGTCGTTTTCGTCCCTTGCCCGTGACCTGAACGTGAGCGGCGGTGCCCAGCTTCAGGTCGCGGACGCGCAGGGTGGTGAGTTCTGAGACACGCAGTCCGGTTTGGATGAGGGTCAGTAGCAGCGCGTGGTCGCGACGGCCGAGCCAGCAGTTTTGGTCTGGGGCTTTGAGCAGCGCCTTGACCTCGGTCAGATCGAGATAGGAAATGCCCTTGTGCTGGTAGCGCTTGGTGGGGATCGCCATCACCCTGGCAATCGTCTGGGCGTGCTCGGGGTGCTCCAAGGCGGCGTATCGGTAGAAGGAGTGGATCGCAGCCAGGCGGTTGTTGCGTGTGCGGGAACTGTTGCCGCGATCGGTTTCGAGGTGGGTGAGAAATGCGCCGATCAGCGCCGCGCCCAGATCGTCGAAGTCCAGCTGGTAGGGCTGTTTGCCGGCCTGCTCGTGAGCGTAGGCCAGTAGCAGGCGCATCGTGTCGCGGTAGGAGGCGATCGTCTCGGGGCTGCTGTTGCGCTGGGTGATCAGCCGTTCGGTGAAGAACGCTTGAAGGGTCGGCGCGATGAGGCTCATGACAGTCCCTCGATCCGCTCTAGGCGTTCGCTGACCAGGCATTGCAGCTCGGGCACCGATTGCAGATACCAGTAGGTTGACTCCGGTGAGACGTGCCCCAGATAGGTCGACAGCGCTGGCATCTTGCGGTCGATCTGCTCGCCGCAGCGATACCAGTTGATCAGCGTCCTGACCGCGAACGTGTGCCTGAGGTCGTGCGGGCGGGGGCGCACCCGGTGGCCGCGTCCCTCCAGGCCGGCTTCTTCGATCAGCACACGGAACGTCTGCCAAAACACCGTCTTGACCGGCCGTCTGCCCCAGCCGGCCGCAAAGAACGACGCCGTGGCGGGCGTCGGGCAGTGCTGGTCTCGCACCTGCGCGTAGCGCTCTAGCGCGGCGGTGGCGCTCGGGTGCAGGACGACTTCACGCTGTCTGTGGTTCTTGCTGGCGCGGATGTCAAGCGCGCCGCCTTCGAGGTCGACGTCCGCGCGGTCCAGCGCGAGTGCTTCGCGCAGCCGCAGGCCGGTGCTGGCCAGCAACCCGATCACGGTCGCATAGGTCGCCGCGTTCAGTGGCCGCCGCATCGATCGCGCGGCGGCCATCAGCTGGGCGATTTCCTGCGGGGTGTAGATGTAGGGAGCTGTCCGTGGCTGGTGGGCGGGCAAGAGATCCTTGGATGGGATCTCGCTCTCGGGATCGACCGTCGCCAGGTAGCGGGCGAACTGGCGCACCATCGACAGCCGCCGCCGCCAAATGATCGGATGCTGGTTGGCTGGCATCCTGGCCCACCTCAACGCCAGTTCGGTGGTGATCCGCTCAGCGCCCGCCTGCTCCAGGAAGGCGAGGAACTGCTTGAGCTGCGGCTCATCGCGTTCGAGCTCATAGCCCAGCCCGCGGCGCAGCTTCAGATAGTCGCCCAGAGCCTGCTGGAGCGCTGTCATGGCTCCACCTCCGGCCACGGCAGCGCAACCGCCCGGAGGGCCGCGCGGTCAACCCGCGCATAGATCGCGGTCGTTCGCCGCTCCCGGTGGCGCAGGACCTGCCCGATCTCCTCCAGCGACGCTCCCGCCTGGACCATCCCGCTCGCCGCCGTGTGCCGCAGCCGGTGAGCGCTCACCGGTGGGATCCCCACCCGCCGGCAAGCACTCCGCACAACCGCTGAGACCGAAGACCTGGACATCGGCCCCACCCGAGGCGTCACCTTCAAGAACAATGTCCGGCAGCCGCCAGGCCCGGGCGGCCGACGCTGCAGATATCCCACCAGCGCCTCGCCGACATCGACCGGCAGCGGCAAGAGATCCTCCCCGCCGCCCTTGCCATGAATGAGGATCTCGCCCGCCCGCCAGTTCACGTCGTCCAGGAGCATCCAGGCGACCTCGCTCGAGCGCAGCCCCAGCCTGACCAGCAACAGCAATATCGCGTAGTCCCGCCGGCCGACAGCCCGCCGGCGATCACAGCTCGACAACAACGCAGCGACCACCGACGGCTCCAGTCCACGCGGCAACGACCGATCCCGGACAGCGGCCACGCCCGGCACCGCCCACTCAAGGGGCGCGGCGATCAAACCAGCGACGTGCAGGTAACGCAGAACCGAACGCACAACGACCACCAGCATCTTCGCCTCCCCGGGACCGCGCGCCGGACACTCACGCGCGAGAAAGCCGGACACATCAGCGGCCGTCAACCGATCCAAACCGAGATCCTCAAGCCCCCCACGCTGCGAGAGAAACCGTCGTGCCCTCGGCTCGTAGACGGCCGCCGTCGTCTCGCTCACTCCGCGCTCAAGAAGCAGATAGCTCCGATACCCCTCAAGCACCCTCTCCACCACGCCATCCGGTGCCTGCGCCCGACCCGGCGCCTGCGCCCCACCCACCGTCACGCCTCGATTCTTGCTGCCCATCGCTGCCTCCTGTGAGATCGAAAAATACGAACCCAACAAGGATTGACCCACGCCGATGGTTATGCCGAGCAGCTCGAACCCCAGAACCGCTCCTGAGCAGCAAGAACACAGGCCATCAGACGCACGCTCGGCATAACCAGCCGCTCGGCATGACACCCGCCCGGTGAAGATTCCCGCGAGCACGCCTCCTACGGGACGCCACCGCCGGACTGGATCGAGCTCCGCCGCACTTGTCCCGACTTCATACGCGTGAAGTGGCCGGGTCCGGCGGGGTCCGTCAGCCGGCATCCGCCGCCCGCGCCGCAACCGGCCCGGGTCATCGCTGGTCGAGCAGTTCCTTGATGCCCAAGCCGCGCCTTCCTACCTAGCTACACCAGCGGATCCATTCCCTTGCTCCGACCGGGTCGGAACGAAGTGAATCATTGGCTGTCTCCAGAGGGGGACCGGTGTCGGGTCCTGCCCACGGAGCTGGGCGATGACGGTGAAGCTGCGTCGCATCGACAGTGCGGCGC
>PKWT01000021.1:0-1369 GCA_003132125.1 Micrococcales bacterium
GAGGCGCCGGTCACCCCGCGTGAACGCGGCAGGTTGCGGATGTTCTTGACCGACGGGCGATTTCGCCCACACATGGTGGCCAGGCGGTCAGCCGCAGACGCTGTAGAGGGCGGTCTTGGTCAGGTCGACGCCTTGCGGGACGACGGGCGCAGGGGAAGCGACAGTCGTATCGGTCGCGGTGCTTGACGTCGCCGACGGGGACGGCGCCGGGCTATCGGTGGGCGCCGGCACGGTCGGGTACTGGCGTGGCAGGGAGAACCCGGGCAGGTTCCGGCCGAACGCCTCGAGTACTTGGGCCGCGGGGTAGGGGTCGACGAAGGTCACCGAGGCGCGCCCCACGGTGCCGAAGGTCGAGGGCAACAGGAAGTGACGCGTGGTGATGTGGCCGTGGGTGGCGAGCGACACCGCGGTCGAGATGAGTGTCGGGATGCTCAGCCCGGCGTCAGTGGTGATCTCGTTGGCGACGGCATCGGCGATCGCAGGCGCAAGGAGTGGCAGGGACGGGGTGAGGAGCTTGTGGACAAACGCGTCCGCGACGACCTGCTGACGGGTCTCCCGCTGCAGATCACTCGCCCCCGGGTCGCGGTGCCAACCCTGCTGAGGGGTGTAGACGTCGGTGTGTCGGGAGCGAGCGAACGCCAACACGGTGCGCCCGTCCATGTGCACGCAGCCGGCGAAGGGCAACAAGAGGTGGGACTCGGTATCCCTGGTCGGCACCGGTATCCGGATGTTCACCCCGCCGACGGCATCGGTGAACCGCCCGAAGGCGGTGAACCCGAGACCGACCACGTGGTTGACCGGGACTCCGGTGATCGTCTGCACTTCGTCCACGAGGGCTTGGACCCCATTGCTGAGGTAGATCTCGTTGATCTTCTCCCCGTACCTCGGGACCCAGGTGTCTCGGGGTATCGACAGGTAGCTGATCTGGCCGCTGCGGGTGTCGACCGAGACCAGCACGATGGTGTCGGTCATGTTGTCGGTGCCGCGTGCCGTCACGTCCGGCACCCCATACTTGACCGCATCCGCCTTGGTCATGTCGTGGCTTCCGGTGGTGAACACCATGAAGGTCACAACGCCCAGCAGCGGCGCTGGAAGCGCCAACCCCGACTTGGCCGCTCCCCCACCCTTGGTCACGGTGGTGGGGAAGTGCTTGATCTTGCCCAAGGCGTTGCTCACCCGCCACGCCTGCACACCGAGCCCCGCACCGACCGCTAGCGCCACGATCAGCACACCGATCAGCAGCGCGCGCGGCCGAGGAAGACGCAGGGGACGCCGAGGCAGTCGAGGGGCCGGAACAATGACGTCCGTATCGGCGTCAGCCACCTACTGCTCTCCTCGTGTGCTCGCGCCAACGTGCTCATGTCGTCGT
>PKWT01000021.1:1382-9282 GCA_003132125.1 Micrococcales bacterium
GTAGGAGAGCGCCCGCGTAGGATCGAATCTGATGTATGAGCAGATAGCAGCCAACAAGCGCCGAGCCGTGGTCTACGTCGCCGTGTTCTTCGTGATCTGGGTCGGTCTGGGTGCGCTACTGGGCTGGATCGTGGCGGTCTGGCCATCGAACGCCACGTATGCCACGGGCACCGGTGCCGTTTCTGGTGACGTCGCCACTGGCGCGATGATCGCCGGGTTCCTTGCCCTGGTCGGCATCGCTTACACGCTGACCAGCGGTACCCGGCTCGTCTTGGCAGTTTCCGGTGCACGCCCGGCTGATCAGACCCAGTACCGGCAGCTGCACGACATCGTTGAGGCTCTTGCGATCGGCGCCGGACTCCCCAAGCCACAGGTGTTCGTGATCGACGATCCGTCGCCGAACGCGTTCGCGACTGGAATCAGCCCGGACAAGGCGGCGATCACCGCGACGACTGGTCTGTTGGCCATGATGAACCGCGAGGAGCTTGAGGGTGTGATCGGGCACGAGATGAGTCACATCAAGAACTACGACGTGCGGCTGATCCTCATCGTCAGCACGCTGATCGGTATGGCGGGTCTGCTGGCCAGCCTTATCTGGCGCAGCGCCTTCTACACACGGCCGCGAGGTAGAGACTCCCAGCAAGTCATGGCGCTGGTCTTCGTGGCGGGGCTGCTGCTGAGCGTGGTGGCGTTCGTCGTCGGCCCGCTGATCCGCTTTGCCCTTTCTCGCGGTCGCGAGTCGTTGGCCGATGTCAGCTGCGTTGACCTCACCCGCAACCCGGCCGGGCTGATCTCAGCGTTGCGCAAGCTGGAGAGCAACGACAAGCCGTTCGCCAAGTTCAACCACGCGACCGCGGCGATGTGCATCGACGACCCGCTTCAGCATCACGAGAGCTGGTTCCACCACCTTTTCGACACCCACCCGCCCATCGCTGAGCGGATCGCCAACCTCGAACGGATCGAGCAGGGGCAGTCGCTGTAGCGACTCTCAGCCGGCGGGTGGACCAGAAGGACCGGGCTGCGGTGGGCCCTCGTGGGGGTCACCAGCCGTTGGCGGATCAGACGCGGCGGCATCCCCGAACCGGACCTTCGGTACGGCCCGATCGCTCTCGTCGGCTTGGAAGTAACCAACCGCGTGGAACCCGAAGGTGCCGGCCAGCAGGTTGCGGGGAAAGGTCTGCAGCGCGATGTTGTAGTCGCGCACGCTGGTGTTGTAGTAGCGCCGGGCGAACTCCAGCTTGTCTTCGGTCGCAATGAGCTGTTCCTGCAGTTGAGTGAAACTCTCCACCGCGCGCAATTGTGGGTAGTTCTCCACCACAGCGAACAGGGACCGCAAGGAGGCGCTCAAGGCGTTCTCGGCAGGGGCGATGCTGGCAGGGTCCCCGGTGGCGCCGGCGCTCACGGCAGCCGCCCGGGCGTTGGTTACGGCTTCGAAGGTTTCCCGCTCGTGCGCCGCGTAGCCCTTGACGGCCTCGACCAAGTTGGGGATGAGGTCGTGCCGGCGCTTGAGCTCGACGTCGATCTGGGACCACGCCTCTTGGGTGCGGTTACGCCGACGAACCAAGCCGTTATAGGCCAGGGCTGTCAGCCCGAGCAGGACAACAACGATGACGATCACTGTCCGTGCGGCCACGCAGCGCCTCCTTCGCCTCGCCGATCATGCTAGCGCCGGGCAATCTCCTTCCGGAGAACGTCGCGCGGCGGCGTTGGCTGACGCCCGGCTGTTGTCAC
The DNA here is from genome assembly GCA_003132125.1 of Micrococcales bacterium. Classification (GTDB taxonomy): domain Bacteria; phylum Actinomycetota; class Actinomycetes; order Actinomycetales; family Dermatophilaceae; genus UBA4719. The sequence goes on from PKWT01000021.1 coordinate 3,114, forward strand.
AGTCGGTCGGCTGGTTCGTTACCCGACGCGACGTCAGGCACCGCGGCCACAGCCATCTCGGGGTGGTTCAGCTGCCCGCGTCGTTTCGTACCAGCGGGCACCAGATGGGTTCAGATGTCATCAGCCGCCCGGCCGAGTTCCGGGGGCACCTGCCGTGCTGCCGGTGCTGGCGCCGAGAAGGCCGGTTGTGTTGGTCACGCCGCCGGTGATTCGGGCGATCCGGCCGGTGATGGTGCTGGTGGGGATGGCCTGGTTGGGGTTGGCCAGGACGACTTTCTGGCCTGCGTTCAGGCCTTGGGTGACTTGGGTGTAGACGGCGCCGACGGCACCAACCGTGATGATCTGCGCCTTGGTGGTGCTGCCGTTCGGGACGAGCACGTAGGCGAGGGTGCCGCGGTGGTTGACCGCCGAGGTCGGGACTGCGAGGGCGTTGGCTGCCTGGCCTGTGGTGATCGTGACTGCGGCCTGGATGCCGTAGCGAAGTGTGGTCGGGTTGCTTACGAATGCGAGCTGGACGGTGTATGCCGTGCTGCCGGTGGTGGCGGGGGCCGCCGCTACGTAGGAGACGGTGGCTGCAAGCGGGGTTGCTGAGCCGTCCGGCACAACTGTCGCCTTCTGTCCGACCTTGATCTGGGGGATCTTGGTGACGTCGACGGAAAGGGTGACGCCGTGACCGGTCGGGTCGATGACATCGACTGTGGTGGTGGCGGACCCGGCGGTGGCCTGCTGGCCGACGGTCAGACCTACCGAGCTGACGACCCCGGTGAACGGGCTGACGATGGTCGCCTCACTGAGCTGCTGTTGGGCGACCACGAGTGATGCCTTGGCGGCGTCGATCGCGGCCTGGTCAGCGGCCAGCTGTGCCGCGCTGACGGCCGGTGTTGTCGAGCTGGCGGAAACGGTGCTGCTGTGGGTGGCGGTGACAGCGGCAGTGGCCGCCGATGACGTCGCAGCGGCGGATTTTCCGGCGGCGGCCGTTCCGGTTGAGGTCGCGTGGCTAGCGAGGAGGTTGTTGAGCGCCGTTTCCTGGCCGGCCATGCCCTGTTGAAGGGTGAACAGCTGTGACTCGTCGAGCAGGACCGACTGTTGGGCTTGGGCACAAGTGGTCGCAGTGTCGGTCGGAGTACCGGTCGGGGTACCGGTCGGGGTGGGACTGGTCTGGGTGAGGCAGAGCGTGGTCGCAGTGGCCAGGTCTGTCTTGGCGCTGGCCAGCGCAGAGTCGGTTTGGCGCACCGTGGCCACGAGGCGTTTTTGGGCCGCGGCGACCGCAGCCGTCGAGCCCGAGCCTGAAGTCGTGGAGCCAGAGGACTTGGCGGTCCCGGTGGTGCTGCCGGTCCCCGCGCTGGTTTTGCTGCTGGTGGGCGCGGACCCGCTGCCGGGGGTGCTGCCGGTCCCGGTGCTGCTGGTCTTGGCGCTGGTGGCCGTCGACGTTGCCGAGACCTGGCCGGACTCTGCCTGTGTCAGGGTCAGGTTGGCGTTGGCGACCTGCGCCTCGGCGGTTGCGAGGGCGTACTTCAACGAGGTGGTGTCCAAGGTGGCCAGGACCTGGCCTTTGGTCACCTTGTCGCCCAGGTGTACCGGGACGGTGGCCACGGTTCCGGACACGGCGAAGGACACGGTGGCGGAGGTCGAGGGTTCAGTGGTCCCGGTGGCCTGCAGGGTTTGCACGACTGGATGTGAGCCGACCGCGGCCGTCACGTAGCTCGGCGGGGGAGTTCGAGACGTCGCGTAGGCTGTCGCGGCGCCGCCGGCTGCCAGGACCGTCGCTGTGATCCCGGCCGCGGCCAGTGCGCCGGCCTTGCGGGTCCGTCCACGTTTACGCATTGGTCCCACCTGTGCTTCCGGTCCCGGTCCCGCCGTTGCCGTTGAACCGGCCGCCGAAGCCGCTCTGACAGCCGTTGGGTCCGGGGCTGCTGACCGTGATGGACTTAGCGGTGATGGTCCCGGTGCTGTTGGCGGTGCCGATGGCGCTCGCGCACTGGCCGACCACGGCTGCCGCACTGGTGGCTGGCACGGTCTGGGTGACGGTGCTCGAAGCGCCGAGGGTGACTGTGATGGCGGTCGGCGCTGGCGGGGTGGCGTTACCGGGCGCGCTCGCGCCGTTGCGCAGCACGCCTTGCAGCAGGATCGTCGATCCGGCCACCGAGCTCACCGTGCCGGTAGCGCTGGCGAAGGCGCGGCGCTGGGCCCCGCCGTTCGGAGGGGTACCGGAGGGGCGCTGGGGAAACGCGCCGCCGCCGCTCCCACGGGGGCTTGTGCCGGCTGTGGGGCAGGTCCCGTTGACCTTGGCCTCGATTCGCACGGAGGTCGCAGTCAGCCCCTGGGCGGGAGTGGTTGCCGGTGAGCCAGAGACGGTGACGCAGTCCCCGGCGACGACGTGGCCGGGGGTGATCTTGGTGAACTTGGTGGCCGCGGTGTAGACCACGGCGGTCTGTGAGGTGGTGGACTGCACCTGAAGGGTGCCCGGTGAGGCGTCGGCGATCAGCCCCGATGCACCGGGGAAGGCGCCCGTCCTGGCTTGCCCGCTCGAGCCGGGTGCCGCACTGGTCGCCGGGTTCGTCGCCTGGGCGGCCGGCGCTGCGCTGCTGCTGTTGCCGCATGCGGCCAGCAGGGTGAGCAGGGGGATGAGAGCGACGGCGGCCGCGACCTTCACCTGGCGTCGATGTGTTGGCCTTGGCTGAGAAGGGTTGGCAATGTTGGCGATCATGACGTTGGCTCCGGCGTTGGTGAGTGTGGCGTTGGTGGGTGTGCTCGTGGGGTTCTGGCTGTTGTTGGTCATCGGTGTGGTCATTCGCTGCGGAGGGCGTCGATGGGTGCCAGCTGGGCGGCCCGACTGGCGGGGTAGACACCGAACACGAGGCCGATGACCAGTGCGACGGTGATCGAGCCGAAGATGGCGGGCATGGACAACGCCACCGGGTTGGAGATGAGGTCGGGAAGGACCTTGGCTCCGAGGATTCCGACGGCGGCGCCGAGCAGTCCGCCGACCAGGCCGAGTAGTGCGGCCTCGATGAGGAACTGCCGGCGGATCAGGCTCGGGCGGGCGCCGAGGGCTTTGCGCAGCCCGATCTCGCGGATCCGCTCGGTGACCGAGACCAGCATGATGTTCATGACACCGATCCCTCCCACGAGCAGCGAGATGGCGGCGATGCCGGCCAGCAGGACCGTGAGCGTCTTGGACACCGACGCCGCGGTGGTCACCAGCGAGGCCTGGTTGGTGATCGTGAAGTCGGCGTTGCTGACGTTGGTGATGCTGTGCAGGGAGAGCAGCTCACTGTTGGCCTCCTGATACGCCGAGGACAACGCCGCCTGAGAGGTCGCCTGAACGTAGATGGTCTGGACCGAGGTGCGGCTGCTCCCGGTGGAGACGCGCTGCTGGGCGGTGCTCAACGGGATGACAGCGGTGTCGTCGTTGTTGGCGCTGCCGGTCGAGCCGCTGGGGGCCAACACCCCTTGGACGGTGAACGGTGTCCCCGCGATGGTCACGGACTGGCCGACGACGTCAGTGGACCCGAAGAGCTCGGTCGCGGTGGTCGCGCCGAGCACCACCACCGGCGCCGCCGAGGCTTGGTCCGCGTTGGTCAGGAACGTCCCGGCCGACATGGTCCGGGCCCGCACGGACAACCAGGACGGGGTGGTACCCACCACTGAGGTCGTCCAGTTGCTCGACCCGGCCACCAGGGACTGCGAGCTTGATGTGGTCGGGGCGACCGCGGCGATGTCGGGAGCCACGACCGGGGAGGCCAGGGACTGCGCGTCGGCCTGGGTCAGCGTCGAGGCGGACCCGAAACCGCCACGCAGACCAGTGGTGCTCGTGGTGCTACCGGGGGAGATGATCAGGAGGTTGGTCCCCAGTGCCTCCACCTGGGCGGTGACCTGCTGCTGGGCGCCGATGCCCAGACCGACGGTCAGGATGACGGCCGCGATCCCGATGAGGATCCCGAGCACGGTCAGCGCCGAGCGCATCCGGTGGGTACGCATCGCCTCCAGGCTGGTCGCCAGAGTGTCGAACCAGGTCATGACCGCACCCCCGAACCGGCCACAGCGCTCAGCGCGGAGTCGTCGGTTACCAGACCATCGCGCAACCGCACTACGCGCCCCGCGCGATCGGCAACGTCCTGCTCATGCGTGATGAGCACGACGGTACGGCCGGCGTGATGGAGCTCATCGAACAGGTCCAGGACATCGGCGGTCGAGGTGGAGTCCAGGTTGCCGGTCGGCTCGTCGGCCAGGATCAGTGCGGGTTCGGTGACCAGAGCCCGGGCCACGGCGACCCGTTGCTGCTGCCCACCGGAGAGCTCGCCGGGTCGGTGGTTGACCCGATCGGCGAGCCCCACCCGGGCCAGTGAGGCCTCGGCCCGCGCGCGCCGCTCCGCACGGTTGATGCCGGCGTAGGCCAGCGGAAGCGCGACGTTCGAGGATGCGGTCATGGACGCGAGCAGGTTGAACTGCTGGAACACGAATCCGATACGCCGGTTGCGGACGTCCGCCAGATCATTCTCGGACATCTCGCTGACATCCTCGCCGGCCAGCAGATAGCTCCCGTCACTGGGGACATCCAGGCAGCCGATGATGTGCATCAGGGTCGACTTGCCAGACCCTGACGGGCCCATGACCGCGACGTACTCACCAGGTTGCACCTCCAAGGTGACCCCGCGCAGGGCGGCTACCTCCAACGAGCCGCTGCGGTAGACCTTTGTCACATCTCCCAACGACAGGACAGGTTCGGTCGAGTGGAACGGGGAGGGCATGCTCAGGTAGGAAGTCATCCGCCGTTCGCCCCCGCCCCGCCACCGAAGCCGCCGCCGCCGAAGCCGCCGCCACCACCGCCACCACCGCCGCCTGCCTCGCCCTCACCCGGCCGCGGGCAGAACGGCTCCCACATCGTGAGCGGGTGGTCGCAGTTGATCGTACCGCGGCCGCCACCGCCGCCGCCACGTCCGCCGCCGGCGGGAGCACCGCTGCCGGCCAGAAGCACGCCGACGCGCGCGATCGCGACCGTATCGAATCCGGCCTTCTTGAGCGAATCCAGCACCATCGGAGCGCGCACTGCCTTGAGAATGCTATCGCGGCGTTCCGACGCGGACAGCGTCGCCATGACCGGCGCCATGCGCCGCATGCCCTGGAAGTTCCAGACGACCGTGTGCACACCGGGAGTCCCCGAACCGTTGAGCGTCGCGATCGTGTCGCCACGCGCGTCGCTGACATAGATGCGCACCGGTCCGCTCGGCGCACCCGCGCCGAGGCGATACGAAATCTCCGCGCCGTACGCCGGGCTCGGCACCGAGAAGTACTGCTGCGCGTTGCCGTTGCCGGTCGACGAGAGCGTCGGGCCCTCACCATACTGCAGGGCGGTCTTCGGCTCGAAGAGCGCCGCCGTTGCCGCGAGCGTCTTCGCCGTCAGCTGTTCGATCGGGACGATGTCCACCGCCCACAGGCTGCGCCCGTGCGTGGCGGCCATCAGCTCGTGATCGCGCGGATGGATCTTGAGGTCGTAGACGGCGACCGAGGGCAGATTCGCCGCGAACTTCGACCAATGCGCACCGCGGTCGATGGAGGCGTACACGCTCAGCGACGTGCCGACGAAGAGCAGGTCGCGGTTGGACGGATCTTCACGAATCACGTGCACGAAGTCCGCCACGCCGTCCTTCGGGAGATCGTTGACGATCGAACGGAACGTCTTGCCGCCGTCGTTCGTCGCGTACAGGTACGGCGTGAAGTCATTCACGCGGTGATCCTCGAACGCCACGTAGAAGGTCAGCGTGTCGAAGTGCGAAGGCTCGATGCGCGCGACCCACGAATCGTTCGGCAGCCCCGGGAAGCGGCCATTGAGGCTCTCCCACGCCGCGCCGTCGTTCGTCGACTTCCACATGTTGCCGTCGTCGGTGCCCGCGAAGAGCAGGCCCGGCTTCACGTACGACTCCGCCAGCGCCACCACCGTGCCGAACGTCTCGGCGCCCGTCGCGTCGATCGTCACGCCGCCGGTCCACTTGACCGAGGTGTCGATCTTGGCCCAGTTCTTTTTGGAGAGATCGGGCGAGATGAGCTGGAAATCCTCACCGCGCTTGTACGACTTCAGCACGCGGTTGCCCGCGAAGTAGATCACCGCCGGGTTGTGCGGCGAAATGAAATACGGCGAGTTCCAGTTGAAGCGCAGCGCGAGATCGAC